>CASBQH010000529.1 GCA_949127695.1 Synechococcales cyanobacterium PMM_0073 | reverse complement strand
GCCCAAAGGGACGCGCCAGTCTTGGTCAGGCCAGCAGCAGATTACGATTGTGGCGGGGAACGCAGGCGCAGTTTCGGTATCGGCCAACGGCAGCGCCTCTAAGCCGATGGGAGCAGCAGGCGCAGTCACAGAGCTAACAGTCAGACCCAAGCCATAGAGCTTAAGCGGGTGAGCTGTTGGCCGAATCAGCAAATAGCCCCGTGCCGCGCATTAGATCGAGGAAGGCGAAGACAGCAGGCGGCTGCAAAATGTTGGAGACGATGGCCGCGCCGATGATCCGCTCTAGCGGCACCGGCAGCGACCGCACCTGCACTTCGTCCGGGATAGGCAGTGCAGCGAGTCGAGGCAGAATTGCTGCGCCCAATCCCTGCGCCACCATGCTGACAATGGTCGAGTCTTCTTTAATTTCGTAGGCCACCTGCGGCGACTGCCCCCACTGCGCCCAGTGGTTCAGCACCACGACCGTACATTCGGCGTAGTTATAGAGAATAAACGAATAGTTGGCCAACATTTTCCAGGTGAGCTGGGCGGGCACAGGCGGCATCATCGGAGCCGCTGAGGGCAGCAGCACCACAAATTCGTCGCGGGCAATTTCCCAGGTTTCAAACTCTTCGCTGGCGCGGGGCAGCGCAATTAGCCCAATATCCACTCGCCCTTCGCGCAGCGCCTGCTCAATCCCGACTGGCTCATCTTCGGTAATCGCCACTTCAATATCGGGAAAGCGCTGGCGAAACCTGGCCAACAGCGGCGGCAGCAAGTGAGTTGCGGCACTGCGAAGCGAGGCAATCCGAACGCGCCCGCCCTGCAATCCTTTGGCCAGATTCACCTCATGGTCAATCTGCTCGCGCAGCTCTAGCATCGTGGCGGCATGGTGCAGCACCCGTTCGCCCACGCGGGTAGGATGCGCCCCAAATCGGCCTCGCGTCAGCAGCGAAACCCCTAGCTCAGACTCCAGCGCTGCCATGGCTCGACTCACCGCCGATTGCGAAATATCTAACTTCAGAGCGGCGGTGGAAAAGCTGCCGCAGTCTACAATCGTGCGTAAAATTCGCAGGTGCTCTAAGTTCATTCGATGCATCCATCCGATTTTTGCATAACGGTGAATCGATATCGATTTTGATCCCGATTGCGGGGAACGTTAGCCTAGAGTCAGCAAATTAAGTTTTGCAAAACATTAAGTTCTTCGCAGTTTCTGATCTGTCTCACCGCCGACAGTCTTACCGTTATGTTTCAACTGATACCATACGAGAAGTTTCGCGATACGCCCAGCGTTCGTTTTTTTGACATCACAATCGCCAATTCTAACGCCCGCGATCTGGTGTTTCACGATGGCCCTGCCACCAGCCCCAACAACAGTCCAGAAGGCTGCTGGCAGTTTTATATGCATTCTCACCAAGAGGACAATCTGCTGGCGCTCAGCGGTGGCCGCAGCTTTTATCTGGTCAATCTGAGCTGGGAGAATCCATTTCATCTGGTGCGTCTACAGGCGAATGGCGATATTCTGCGAATTCCACCGGGCACGTTTCACCGCTCGGTTTCTGACCCAGACGGCTCGCTGGTGCTGAATCAAGCGGTGCGGGATGCAGCAGCTAATCTAGAAACCGAATTTCGGGTCTATAACAGCGCTGAAATCCCGCTGCTGATGCAGGCCACCTCGCAGTCTGCCCCGCTGCCACATCGCCACGGGTTTGAGCATTTCCAGCTGAGAGCGGCCTAGATTTGGAGCGTCAGTTTGGGCATTATCAAGATTGCAATGGGGCTGCGGTAGACTTGAAAAGTTGCTCAAGCTGCACAGACCATGCCCAAACTCGCACCCTACGGCAGTTGGAAATCCCCCATCACCTCTGATCTGATTGTGGCGGGCAGTATTCGGCTCGGTGAAATCCGGCTAGATGGTGCCGAGGTTTACTGGAGCGAAAGCCGCCCCGTTGAAGGAGGCCGCAGCGTCATGGTGCGCTGGGCGGCTGGTCAAGAGGCTGATATGGCGCTAGAGCCGTTTAACGTGCGGACGCGGGTGCATGAATATGGCGGCGGCGCTTATCAGGTGGCCGCTGACCAGATTTACTTTTCTAACTTTGCCGATCAGCGGCTGTACCAGCAGTCGGCTCAAGTCTCAGATAGCGTTGCGGAAGGCTTTCCCGTCGCGCTGACGCCCACAGGCTATCGCTACGCGGATGCGATAGTCGATCCAGCTCGGCATCGGCTGATCTGCGTCCGCGAAGACCATAGCTCTCCTGCAAGTCTGCCAGCCCCACCTGAGCCAGTCAACAGCATTGTGGCAATTGATTTGGCCAGCCCAGATGCGGGCAAAATTCTGGTATCAGGCCAGGATTTTTATGCTGCGCCACGCCTCAGCCCAGACGGCAGGTTGCTTTGCTGGCTGAGCTGGAATCACCCCAACATGCCCTGGGACGGCACAGAGCTATGGGTCGCGCCAGTCAACGCTGATGGCCAATTGGGCAAGGCGCAGAAAGTTGCGGGCGGCCTCAGCGAGTCGGTGTTTCAGCCAGAATGGTCGCCAGATGGCAGGCTCTATTTCATCAGCGACTGCACAAACTGGTGGAACCTCTACCGCTGGCTGCCGGGATCAAGCCCTGAGCAAATCGAGCCGCTCTGCCCCAAAGCCGCCGAATTTGGCCTGCCGCTCTGGGTGTTTGACATGACCACCTACGGCTTCGAGTCGGCTGAGAGCCTAATCTGCACCTATGTTGAGGCTGGGGTGCAGCATCTGGCGCGGCTGGGTACGATCACGCTGGAGCTAAGCGAAATCAGCCAGCCGTTTTCGGCAATCAGCGGCCTCAAGGTGGCAGCAGGTCATGCGGTGTTTATTGGCGGTATGGCGACTAGCCCCAGCGCGCTAGTGCGGCTCAATCTACAAACGGGCGAACTCAAAACGCTGCGCCGCTCCAGCCGGATCGAAATCGAGTCAGGCTATATTTCTGCCCCCGCCGCGATTGAATTTCCGACCGCCGATGGCCTCACCGCCTACGGCTTCTACTACGCGCCCCAAAACCAGGACTACTCTGCCCCAGAGGCCGAACGCCCGCCGCTGCTCGTTAAAAGTCATGGGGGGCCTACGGCGTCCACTTCAGCCTCATTCAACCCCAGCATTCAATATTGGACGAGTCGCGGCATCGCCATCCTGGACGTGAACTATGGCGGCAGCACCGGCTATGGGCGCGAGTACCGCGAACGGCTGAAGGGGCGCTGGGGGATTGTCGATGTCGATGACTGCGTGAATGGCGCAAAGTATCTGGTCGCAAAAGGGCTGGCCGATCCTGAGCGGCTCTGCATTGACGGCGGCAGCGCTGGCGGCTATACCACGCTGGCGGCGCTCACCTTTCGCGACACTTTCAAAGCCGGAGCCAGCTACTATGGCGTTAGCGATCTAGAGGCGCTGGCGCGAGATACGCATAAGTTTGAATCGCGCTATCTGGATGGGCTAATTGGCAAATATCCAGAACAGCAGGCGATCTATCAGCAGCGTTCGCCGATTGCCTCAGCCAGTCAGTTGGCCTGCCCGCTGATTTTTTTCCAGGGCGACGAAGACAAAATTGTGCCGCCGAACCAGGCCGAAATGATGGTGGATATTCTGCGCCAAAAGGGGCTGCCGGTGGCCTATATTTTGTTTGAAGGGGAGCAGCATGGCTTCCGCAAGGCCGAAAATATTAAGCGCGCCCTAGATAGCGAACTCTATTTCTATGCCAGGGTGTTTGGCTTCGAGCTTGCTGAGCCGCTGCCGCCCGTGGTGATCGAAAACCTGCCCTAACCCGCTACTGAGGTTGATTCAAGCCCATGCCAGCCGCCGTCTGTCTGCAAAATGTTCACAAGGTCTACAACGATGTCTCGGTGGTAGACGATCTGTCGCTGCGGATCGAACCGGGCGAAATCTTTGGCCTGCTGGGTCCGAACGGAGCCGGAAAATCGACCACGATTCGGATGCTGACGACGCTGACTCGCCCGACGCAGGGCGATATTGTCGTGGCGGGCTATGACGTAGTGCGACAGCCGTTTGGGGTAAAGCGGCAAATTGGCGTGGTGCTCCAGCAGACCAGCGTCGATGCCGATTTGACCGTCTGGGAAAATATGGAATATCACGGGCGGATGCACCATATTCCGGCCTCGCGTCGCCAAGCCGAAATTGACCGCTGTCTAGACTATGTGGAGCTGCGCGACCGCAAGGCCGATTTAGCCAAAACGCTCTCTGGCGGCATGAAGCGGCGCTTGCAGATTGCTAGAGCCTTGCTGCATCAGCCGCAGATTTTGTTTTTGGACGAACCCACGGTTGGGCTTGATCCCCAGGCGCGGCGACGGCTCTGGGAAATTATCAAAAGCCTCAACCAGCAGGGTATGACAGTTTTGCTCACCACGCATTACATGGACGAGGTGGAGTACCTTTGCAACCGCATCGGCATTTTAGACGGCGGCAAGCTGATTGCGCTGGGCAGCTTTGAAGAACTGCGCCGTCAGCATGGTGAAGGGCTGGTGATGCAGCAGCAGGGCGAGCGCTGGGACTACCAGTTTTTCCCGACAATGCAGGCGGCCAAAGAGTTTTTGGAGCAGCAGCCTGACAAAACGGGCATGATGCTGCGCCCCACCAACCTCGAAGATATTTTTGTTGAGCTGACGGGCAGAAATCTGGATTAGAGGCGGGCGGGTGCAAACAGCCCAGCCTCTGTGCAAACAGCCTGCAACGGCCAGTCCCAAGCTTCGGTCGGCAGCGCTGGCAAGAGCGTAAACTCAAAGATAATCCCAATTGTCGGAATGCTGCGCCAGTCGGGCTGGCTCAACAGCCGGTCATAAAAGCCGCCGCCATAGCCCAACCGATAGCCCTGGCGGTCGCAGGCCACAGCAGGCACTAAAATTAAATCCACCTCAGCCGCCGTGATTTGAGGGGCGCTGGCAGTCGGTTCAAGAATGCCATAGCGGCCAGCTTGCAGTGAATGCTCAGGCTGCCAAAGATGCCAGCTCAGGGCTTGGCCAACGCAGCGCGGTAAGCCCCAGCTGATCGCGTTTAATTGAACCATCAGCGAACTCAAGTCCGGCTCTTGACGCAGGCTAGAATAAGCCAAAACAGTTCGCGCCTGATGCAGCCAGCCAGACTGCTGAAGCTGCGCGCAGATCTGCTGGCTCTTTTGCTGCCAAACTGCCGAGGGCATTGTCTGACGCAGTTGCAGCAGCGAGCGCCGGAGCTGAGGTTTTGGGCTAGATGGATCTGGGTTTTGCATGTTGCCTTTGCCAGTAACGCTGCCTCAAATTAGGCATTCTTGATAATTCGGCCTACAATCGGAAAGATTAAGTCGCCCTAGTATGACTAAACTCGTCTGACTTTATGGGATTAAAACCGGGAGATGTCGCCCCTGACTTCAGTCTGCCTGACGCGAACGGCACCTTGGTAAAGCTGGCTGATTTCCGAGGCCAGCGCGTCGTACTCTACTTCTATCCGCGTGACAATACGCCGGGTTGCACCAAAGAAGCCTGCGGATTTCGCGACGCATTTGAGCAGTATCAAGCACAGGATATGATGGTCATAGGCGTTAGCACCGACGATGCTAAGTCTCACAGTAAGTTTATCCAGAAGTTTAATTTACCGTTTTTGCTGTTGTCTGATGCGGATGGACAAGTTGCGGCACTGTATGAGAGCTATGGGCTGAAAAAGTTCATGGGCAAAGAATATATGGGCATCAGCCGCAATACCTTTGTGATTGATCCGGCGGGCAAGATTGAGAAAATCTATCTTAAAGTTAAGCCCGAACCCCATGCCGCAGCGATCCTGAGCGATTTGAGCAGACAAGATTCAGCCGTTTGAATTGAGCCGTTTATGCTTTCACGATCATCGCCGCTCAACCCCTCCTAGCCTGATATGACCCACGAATTAGAATCACCCCGCGAACAGCCCAATCCGGCGCTCCAAATCTGGCGACTGCTGCAAACCGCAGTGGGCTTAATCTTTCGCCATCCCATCACCGGCACCAGCATCATCCCAGTCTTGCCTGATGGGCGAATTGTGCTGGTGCGGCGGCGGGATAACGGACGCTGGAGCCTGCCTGGTGGCATCGTAGACTGGGGCGAAGATATTCCTAGCTCTACCAAGCGCGAGCTAGCCGAAGAAACTGGGTTAAACCTGGTTAAAATTAATCGCCTAGTTGGGGTCTACTCTGATCCAAAGCGCGACCCTCGCTTCCATTCGATCTGCATTGTGATTGAAGCCAGCGTTGACGGCGAAATGCAGGTGCATGACACGCTCGAAATTTTAGATATTCGCGCCTTTGCCCTGGCAGAAATTCCGCAGGGCGAACTATCTCACGACCATGACCGCCAGCTCCAAGACTATTTCAGCGGCATGACGGTGCTGGCTTAGATCTGCGGTTACAGCGATCCCTGCGGTTACAGCGGTCACAATGGCCGCAGTGGGTGACTTCTTGGCCAAAGCCGAATGCCTCTAGCAAACTGCTCCAGCGGCAGGCACGGCTGTGCAGATAGCGCTGCATTTGCTTTGCGATAGCGGCCTGAGCGCCTGGAATTTTGGGATTGGGCGCAAGCTGATAGTGGAATGGATCAAGCCAGGTGAGCTGTCCGGCGCGATGCAGCAGCGCCAGCGCAATATCAGCCTGCCGAAACTGCCGCGACACCAGGCTCACCTCACCCGTCGCCGGAATCTGCCGCAGCAAAGCCTGAGCGCCCTGTCGCTGCCGCCGCATCTGCGACTGAAAAAACCGCTGCCGCTGCTGGTCTTCCGCATCCAGCCAGCCTGTCGGTTCGCTCATCAAGGCCAGCGCTTGGGCAGGCTGGATGCGGAAGACCAGCAGCGGCAGCGGTTTTTTC
>CASBQH010000528.1 GCA_949127695.1 Synechococcales cyanobacterium PMM_0073 | reverse complement strand
GGTGAAAGAGGTGCTAGACGTGATGAAAGGGCTGGTGCAGAGCGGCATGACGATGGCGATTGTCACGCATGAAATGGGCTTTGCCCGCGAGGTAGCCAATCGGATTCTGTTTCTTGAGGCGGGTCGGCTGGTGGAAGATGCGCCCCCAGACGAGTTTTTTACGAAGCCCAAGAGCGAACGTGCCTGCCAGTTTTTAGAGAAAGTGCTTTAGTTGGACTTTAGTGGCCTCTAGTTACCAAAGTCTTGGGGGCTGAGACCATAAGACTGCTGCGCTTGATTGACGGCGTTTTGGGTCGCGAAGTCATATTCGCCGGTCATTTCTGCCGGGTCAAAGCCATTCAGCTGTAGCCGTCTCTGGAGTTCCATCACGCTGAACCGATCACTTTCAGCTGGTGAGCTGCGAGCCGGAGACTGGGCTTGAACTGGGGTAGCCTCTGGAATCGCCGGAGGTAAACCCGGAACCTGAACTGAGGCACCAGGAAATGGCATCGCGGCTGGCGCAACCGCAGTCTGAGCCGGGATTTGAGGGATGCTCTGGGGTACAGTCTGGGGTACAGTCTGAGGCAATACCTGGGGCGATACCTGGGGCAAGCTAGCCGGAGCAACGGCAGGCTGGACGGCGGGAACGGCAGCGCTAGCCAAGGCGGTATCTACCTGCGGCCCAGCAATCCCATCTGCGGTCAAGCCCTGCGCCTGCTGAAAGGCGGTCAGTGCCTCCTGCGTCTGCGAGCCAAAGCTGCCGCTAATTGGGCCATTGTAGTAGCCCAGCGTTTGCAGCTGACTTTGTAAGTTGGTTACTTCAGCTCCCGTATCGCCGAGCTGTAGGAGTCCATCTGCGGATACAGCGCTATAGGTTGTTGCAGGCGCAGCGGTAGCTGAGGCTTGAGCCGCCTGGTTCAGCGCTGATTCTGTAGCGCTGCCGACAATCCCATCGACCGCCAAGCCTTGGTCGCGTTGGAAGCTAGTCACAGCCGCCTGAGTGGTGGCATCAAAAGCGCCGTTGATGGCTCCGCTGTAGTAGCCCAGCTGAGTCAGCTGCTGCTGCAAGGCCGAAACCGATCCGGCGTCAGCCGCGCCAGTCTCCGCTGATGCGGTGGGTGACTCAGCCGCTCCGCCAGTCAGCGCTGCCTGAGTGGCGGTACCCACAATTCCATCTGCCGTTAGGCCGTTCGCCTGCTGAAACTGGATCACGGCAGCCTGAGTAGCAGCATCAAAGTCGCCTGTGACTGAAGCGTTGTAATAGCCCAGTCTGGCCAGATTTTCCTGTAGCTCAGCCACCGAATCACCCTGATCGCTAGGCTGTAGCGAACTCGGTGGATAGGCTTGAGCCCTCACAGGCAAAGTCCAACCGAGCGCAAGAGTTGAGACCGTTGTAGCGAGCAATCCTAGCAGCTGGAGGCGATTGAAAGTTTGGGTCATGGTACTTTGTCGTTGGATATTCAGGCGTTGAGGGTTCGTCAAGGCTTTTAAGCAGAAGATCTTAAACTTAAGGAAATCAAAAAAAATTAGGAGCTGGATGAATTTGACTGCGTGAATAGTGTGAAATTCTAGAACAGTTTTTGCAAACTGGACGATTTATTTTTTAAGAGCTTCAGCAGAGTTGCCGTAATGAGAGTTGCCGTAATGAGAGTTGCCGTAAACAGCAGCTATCAAAAAACCAGCCTGCTGAAGCTCGGCTGGTTGCAAAAACTGGGTTTAAAAATCTCTTTACCAGAAATGATCAATAACCAGCGCAAGCAGAACCGCCAGACCCGTAATACTTAAGGCAATCAACGGGTTTTGGCCTTGCGTGACGGCAATATAGGCTGGGATTCCAGCGCCCATGCCCGCAGTCACAGATGCAGTCAGCCAATCTTTCTTCGTATTTTTGTTGTACATGCTGAATTCTTAACGGTGATTGAGCAGGTTTATCAAATCCTTCTCCTCAACCTATCACCGAAGCTCGGCGAGCTGGCTTCGCGTTGCTCATCTTGTAACCAAGCGTTAGGTTTGCTCAAACTTCTTAATCAATCAGCCCGTCAATGTAAAGATCCATAGATCCAGCTGGCTCAACTCAAGGTTCAATTAATCCGGGCAGTATTGCCGCCTTTAACCCAGCCTGCCGCACCGTTAGCCAGCTGAACTTTTTGCCAGGTTCCGTCCGCGCTATCTTCTAAAACCGTGATTTCCTGATTAAACTCAACGCCGCCTACAGTCGCCGCATCTAGGCTAGGCTCCTGCCGCACTCTCAGGCCAATGGGCTGCGTCACCCGCGCCCGATAGCCCACCGGACTGGGGGAGGGGCTAGCAACAGGGCTAGGGGCAGGAGCAGCGGCGGCTGGACTGGGAGAAGGGCTGGCCTCTGAATCTGCCGTTTGAGCCGCCGGACTAGGCGACGGATCGTTGGTAAAACTAGGGCGCGGCGGCGGCGTGGCGAGTCGTGTCAGCATATAGCGTGTCAGGCTAGCCCCGGCCAAAAACAGCAGGGCAATCGCCAAAATGAAGCCCAGCACAAACTGGGATATCTTAGACATCGTCGCCATAGGGCAGCAGGATCAAGGACTCCTCATTGTAGAGACTGCTTAAAAAATATGCTACTGAATCACCCTATTGGCTGGGCTGAATCATCTGGCGCGAGGCCAGCCGCACCCTGCCTGCTGCTGCCCAGTCCTGCAACAGCCGAATTTGATCTTGAGCCGTGCGCGCCAGGGGAATTAGCTGGCTGGCGGCTTCGAGAATATCCTGGTCGGTGAAGTCGCGGTTTTGACTAAAGCCAAGGTGCATCGCCTCGATCAGCATCTGCTCAATTTCCGCGCCCGAAAAGTCGGGGGTTTCGTAGGCCAGCCGATCGAGGTCATAGCTTTGCAAATTGTGCGGGCGCAGCCGCGACAGATGCACCGCAAAAATGGCGCGGCGCTCCTCCTGGCTGGGAAGGCCGACAAAAAAAATCTCGTCAAATCGGCCTCGGCGCAGCATTTCGGGCGGCAGCGTCTGGATATTGTTGGCTGTGGCCACCACAAATACAGGCGACTGTTTCTCAGCCAGCCAGGTGATAAAGGTGCCAAAAACGCGGCTGGTGGTGCCCGCATCGCCCCGGCCATCAAACCCAGCAAAAGCCTTGTCAATCTCGTCAATCCAGAGGATGCAGGGAGCCAGCGCTTCGGCCAGCTGGATCATCTGGCGCGTCCGGGATTCTGATTCACCCACTAGCCCCGCAAACAGCCGCCCTACATCCAGCCGCAGCAAAGGCAGATGCCAGTGGTGGGCAATCGCCTTGGCGCTGAGCGATTTGCCGGTGCCCTGAATCCCGACCAGCAGCAGCCCGCGCGGATGTGGCAAGCCATACTGCCGCGCCCGCTCCGAAAACGCCCCGCCCCGCCGCAGCAGCCAGTCTTTCAAGTTGTCGAGGCCACCAATGTCCGAAATTCGCTCGGTGGCTGGGTAAAAGTCGAGAATTTGGGTCTGGCGAATTGTCTGCCGCTTTTCTTCAAGAATCAGCTCTAGATCTTCTGGCTGTAGCGAGCCATGTGTGACAATGCCTTTGGCCAAGACGCGGCGAATCCGCTCCATTGATAGCCCCTGACAGCAGCGCACCAGCTCATCTACAAGCTTACTATCAGGCGCTTGACCAATGCCGCTCAGCAGCTTTTCCAGCTCGGCCTGAATTTCGGCAAGGCTGGGCAGCGGAAACTCCAGCACCGTCAGCACTTCGCTCAAATCATCTGGAATCGTGAGCTGGGGCGAAATCAGCACAATATTTTTAGGCTGCGACTTCAGCAGTCGCGCCAGATTCCGCAGCTTGCGGGCAATGGCCACATCTTCTAGAAAACGGTGATAGTCACGCAGAACGAAGACCGCAGGCACGGCGGCAGGCAGCTTTTCGACTAGCTCTAGGGCTTGCAGCGGGTTGCGCCGACCAAAGCCAGCGTCGGTTGGGTTGCCCTGATAGCCTTCGACAAAGTCCCAGATATAAACCCCGCGATTTCCCTGCCGCTTGGCCGACTGAGCAATCGCCGCCTCAGCTCGCTCTTCTTCGCGCGTGGGCAGATAGATCAGCGGGTAGCGCGCCCGCAGCAGCAGCTCAAACTCGTCATTAAAACTCATGGGGTAAAGGTTGAGGACAGTCAGGCTCTATGCTCACTAATTTTGCAGATTATCACCCAGCGACTGCTGTAACGACTGCAAGGAAGCCCAGCGACGGTCTACTTGGGTGGGCGGGTCGGCGTCAAACGGAATGCCCTGGCAGTTAGCATCGCAGAGCTGTCGGGGTGGAATCGCTAGGCAAAACTGCTCATACAGCCATTCTAGCGGGCGAAAATAGCCGTCGGGCTCTAGCGTTTCGATTAGCTCTTCTAGCGAAACTTCGCGCTCTAGCAGATCGGCCTGCGGATCATCCTCGGCGCGCTCTAGCCAGATAAACTCGGCGGCATCGACCACAACCCGGTGGTTATACTGCTGCAAACAGCGGTCGCAGCTTAACGTCAGAATTGCTGCGGCCTTGCCTTTAACATCTAGATAGGTGCCGCAGTGGGTGACGATGACTTCGCCCTGCACGGGTGTGAGGGTCTTCAGGTAGGGCAGCTGATGCAGCACCGTCAGACGCTCCGTTTGCTCTGGCGCTTTGGCCAACTGCGGAATATAAATCGCTTCCATGCTGCTGCCTCCTGCTCACCGACGCTCTAGGCCGAACGGCCAATGCTTATCAGTCTACCTATGACGCTTCTGTCTCGCTGATCAGACTCACAACTAGCCGCCGATCTGGCTCTTTGCCGCGACTCTGGGTGGCCAGATCGTCATAGGTTGCCTTTAAGTAGGTATGCACCTGACGCCGTTCAGCCGCCGAGAGTGCCACCATTTCGTATTCGCCTCCGGTTTCGCGCACCTGAAGCACGGCGGCTTCGGCTAGCGCCTGTAGCTCGGCCTGCCGCTGGAGTCGATAGCCCGCCAGCTCAACGGTATAGGCGGTTTGAGCTTCTTCGGCTTGGCCAATATTCAGGATCGTGTTGGCTAGATACTGGATCGCGTCAAGGCTACTGCCCGCCTTGCCAATCAGCGCCTGCGTTTGTTCATCAGTGAGCGCCGACTGGTCAATGGTGAGCCAGCAGCTGCCCTCGGCTTCAGTTCGACTTTGATCAACCTGCACTGAGGCGGGCAAACCCGATAGAGCCAACATTTCTTCTAGCCACTGCTGGCCTTGCCGCATCTGCTCTGCGTTCATCGACTAAGCCTTTTTCTGACTGCTAGAATCTTCGCTGGTTGTCGCCTTGGCCGCTTTTGTCGCCTTTGGGGTTTGCTTCGGGCTGCGCTTCGGCGTCTGCTTCACGGCCTTGGTAGGTTTGGCCTCCGCCGCTGATTTGACTTCTTTAACTTCTGCTGATTTAAGCTCTGCGGCTTTGGTCTTCGGCTCAAACGGCAGAGCCTCGCGCGCTTCTAGCTTTTTCTCCTCGGCATCCACAATCTTTTGTAGGTTTTCGGGCAGCGGCTCCTTTGACAAAACGTAGGTCTGAGCCGTCTGGAAGATATTCGCAATCACCATATACATCAGCACCCCGGCAGGCAGTGGGAAAAACAAAAACATGCCGGAAAAGATGATCGGGGTGAAGCGATTCACCGCCGCCTGCTGCGGATTTGCGCCAGAGTTTTGGCCTTGGCCTGAGAGCAGCTGGTTAATGTAAAGGCTAACGCCAAAGAACAGCACCATGATCAGGATGTCCCAGTTGATGCTGTTGTTCTCACCAAAGGCTCCGACTCGACCCAAAGCCTTGATGAACAAAAAGCCCTTATCTGCGGCTAAACCGGGCACAGTGCCCTGCAATGTCACTTCGCCGGGGCTAACGGCTTCTAGGTTGCCGCTGTCGTCTATGCTGACTAGGCTTTCGCCTTTGGTGACTGTCCAGTGGGGCTGTAGCTCGGTTTCAGGGTAGGCAGCAATTAGATCGTTCAGCGGTTCGCCAGTGGCTGTCTGAAACAGGACGTTGGTTTTTTCGCCGACAGCAAGCTGACTGCCACCCGGCAGCACCGCAGAAACTGGCGCATGGACGTTATCTGAGACGTAGATATTTTGAGCCTTGGTGACAAATGCCTGCGGCTGAATTTGCTCGATCTGCTCGCGGGGCAAGATCTGGAGATCCACGGTGTAGTTGATATCTGAGAACGGCGAGCCTCGCAGGGTGGCAAACAGGGCAAACAGAATCGGCATCTGCAAAATCACTGGGAAACAGCCCGCCAGCGGATTGCCGAATTCCTTGTAAACCTTGCTCATTTCCTCCTGCTGCTTGCTGGGGTCGTCTTTGTAGCGCTCCTGCACTTCTTTGACCCGCTTCTGCATAGCAGGCTGCGCCACCTTCATCCGACGCATGCTCCGAATTGAGCCAGCACTAAGCGGATAGAGCGCAAACCGAATCACTAGCGTGAGTGCCACAATGGCCAGACCGTAGCTCGGCACAATCCCATAGAAAAAATCTAGGATTGGCAGCATTACGTTGTTTGAGAGGAATCCGACGCCAAAATCCATGCGCTGTACTTACCTAACGTAGGTTCAAATCTAGGTTCAATGATAGCCTGCCCGTCAGCGGTTGCCAGGAAGAGTGAGAGGCTAGAGGCTATTTGCCGCCAATCGCTCCGCTGGCATTCTGAGCCTTGAGCGACAGCTTTTGGTTGATATAGTCATAGACCTCGCGAAATCGGGGCATGGCGCGCAGCTCTAGACGGCTACCGTCTTTCAGCGTGATCACCATATCGCCCCAAACGCCCAGCCCACGCGGCACAGTCACCACCTTGGCAATATCTGAATAGATGATATCTGAGCGGTCGCGCCCCATCCAACCCCCAATCACCGAAATCCGCCGGTCGGTAATCCGATAGCGCAGCCAGAGGGCGCGGCTGACTGCGCCTGCGGTGAGCGGCAGACAGATTACGGTAAACCCCAACAAAATGTTAAAAATTAGGTCGCCAATATGGGGTCCGCCTTCGTAAAATAGCTCTTCTTTAACGCTCATGATCAATCACCTTAGCCCGACGCAGTAACTGCTTCAATTCTTGCAGAAATTGTTCATAACTGCACTGAGTCGCGCTGGGCTTGACTACCACAACCAGTTTCCAGCCCGCCGCCACCTGAGGCAGCAAATCTCGAAAACCTGCCTTGAGCTGACGCTTAATCCGATTCCGCACCACAGCCCGCTTGCTCACCTTCTGGCTAATGGTAATCCCTAGCTGACTAGGGATCTTTGCCCCATCGCCTGCCCCAACCTGCATCATCGGTCGAGGCTGAAGGCGCAGCGCTCTCAGCGTCAGATTTGGGCTGGACTGCCTAGAGCCAACCTGATAAACCCTATTGAAATCCTGGCGATGCCTGAGTCGGTGAGCTTTGGGCAGAGACACGCTTCTAATTTAGAATGGCTCAACCCGAAACAGAGAGCCGCGCCCTACCCCGACTGCGCCTTGCCCGAATCACCCGCCGCCCGGTCGCTGTCCGCATTCTCGTCCGAAACCCCGATACTCTTCTGCGCTTGCGGCTGGTGCCTTCTAGAGTCCGCTTCGTCATAACTACCTGCTTTCTTGCTTTGAGATCTCAAAAAACCCACAGCTTATAACTATAGCATCGGAGCTGAGCGCGAGGGAAGCTGATGAACGCTGAGCTTGCAGTGAATCTAGGCCAATATCTGGCCTGACTGCAAGCTTAAGGTCACTGCAAGCTTAAGGTCACTGCTCGCTCAATGTCACCGTATAGGCGTCACGAATTCCAGGCTCCTTCATAATTTCAGCCAAGATGCCTTCGGGTAAGGGATCATCAATGCTCAGCACCATCACAGCATCGCCCCGGACAATTTTTCGCCCCACCTGCATACTGGCAATATTGACATTAAAGCTGCCCAGCAGCGAGCCAATTTTGCCAATAAGTCCCGGCATATCGCGGTGCACCGTAAACAGCATGTAGCGGCTGGGCGGCACGTTGACCGGAAAGCCATCGACGCTGGTAATTCTAATTTCTGAATCGCCCAGCAGCGCCCCGCTGACCGAATGCTCGCCCACCGAGCTTTGCGCCGTCAGGTAAAGCGAACCCGTATAGTCGCGCACTGAGGCATCGCGGGT
>CASBQH010000527.1 GCA_949127695.1 Synechococcales cyanobacterium PMM_0073 | reverse complement strand
CGACTTCGACCAGTTTCTCCTGCTGTTTGGGCGCGTCCAAATCAGCGCTAGGTGGTCTATTCGCAGGCTGAAAGTGTGGCAGCTTTTGGCTGTCTAGCAAAAACCGATGCAGCGCCAGCAGGTAATTGTAAATTTGCTTGCGAGCCGCTTCTCGATTGCTCTCTGCCGCTTTTAGCAAATCATAAAACGTTTGGCTCACGGCTTCTAATTGCAGCATTCCAGTTAAAGCAGACTGAATAATTTCTAGCAGCGACACCTGCCAACCCACTTTCTCAGCCAGCTGCCGCAGCTTTCCGTGTTGATCAAGATATTCGACTCCCTCTGGGGTCGGTGAGTCAGAGTTCTGTGAGTCAGACATACACTGACAGATCTTTTCCAGCAGAAAGAAATGCTTTCTCAACGCATAGCTGACATCCAGATTGCGGATTTGTTTGCCAGTGTCCTGCAAAAATTTCTCTCGCTCCTCTTGCTTTGGTCGATCGGTAATATATGTAGTAATAATCTGAGCTGCTGTTTCGAGCAGCGCTTGATTTTGGGGATTCAGACTGGCTTGATCAATTCTGAGAATCAGCGGCAAAATTTGGTCGCGCATCCCCACCAATCGGCAGCGCAGATAGATTTCACGTCGTTGATCGGCATCAGATGATGGCTGCTCTCCCTGCTGCTTCGCCTCTAGCTTCGCTTTGCCAACTCCCTCGGCAGTTGCCCGCAAAAACTTGTAGCGCAGGACGCGCTCGTTGCGCTCTTTAATTTCCTGCAAGTCGCCGGCAATGCTCTCGTAGCGCGGCATCCCCAACAGCGAATCAGAAACCGTCTCCCAAATATTGGGCTTCGCCATCTGGTTAAATTTGGGGCTACCCAAAAACTGATCGGGGCTAGGGTCAATGTAAAACAGCCTGCGCTCGACCGGACGATGGGCGACACGCTTGTAAATTTCGCGAATTGCATAGCTAAACGGACGATTGTCCAGCACGCCGCCATCGACAAAATGCAGTTGATATCCGTCTTTGGGCGATTGAGACGGCAGCTCGCGCTTGGATAAATCGCCCCAGCGCACGAGTCGTTGATCTGCCTGACAATCTATCTGTGAAATCGTCTCGCCGGGAGCCGGAATTTTGACGCTGACGACCGGAAAGGCTACCGGAAAGCAGGAGGTGATCCGACAGAGCTTAGCCAGCGCCCGCTGATTTTGAGGCTGCGGCTGAAACGGATGCTTGCGATGCCGCCGATATTTCAGCAAAAATACGGTCTTATGATCTTTGATTTCAATCAGCGAACCCGTGTTGTCAAATACTTTAGAAACGCGCCCCAAAGTGTCTGTTCCGGTCACAAACAGATCCAGCTCGCTAGAATCAGAAAACCATTCGCTGGCGTCTTTTTGCGGCTCTGTATTCTGCTTGCTAGAGGCGCGCTGAAACGCTTTTTCTAGGTTGCTTTGATAGTACCCCTCGCCGTTCAAAATTGAGTTAATCTGATCTTCAGGCCGTCTCGGCTTTGGCTTAGCTGGGCGCAGCAGCTTAGCGATATCACCACTCTCTCGCCAGATTTCAGCAAAGTCCTTAAAATCAACGGCTACGTTCTGACTGCTGTTTGTCAAGGCATAGCTGAGCAGTACGCCATTAATTCCACCCGCCGAGGTGCCAGAGACCACATCCACAATAATATCAGAATCAGTTAAGGCTTTAACGAGCTTATAGATCCCGCGTCCGCGCACCGCATTATAAAACTCGCGGCAGACGCCATTCATATAGATCGCCAGCGATACGCCGCCATAGACAACTAGCCCCAGCCGAAACTCTTGCCGAAATTCGGGCAGCGGTAGCCGCTCTGAACCTGCTTTTGGCTCAAAATTGCTATCTAAATTGCTATCTAAATTGCTGTTTAAACTGCTAGCCATAAGTTGCCCCTAATTGTTTCAGTTATTCATAACAGATGGCAGTCTGCCCTGCCCCCATAATCGCTTCTGATTATGCCAGGTTCTGCTAACCCTAATCCAGTTCTGTGATGATTCCTATCTCTACAGCGCCAGCTCGCAATTAGCGGATTCTGGCTGCCAACGTTCACAACCCTTAATAGTTATGTAGATGGCGTGGCGGGACAAAAGGAATATTTTGGCTCGAATACTATGAAAACTATGAAGCTACTAGCCAAACGACAGAGCATCGAAGATGCTAGAGAATGAAATTTTGGCGATCATCTATGCCCATTCCTCAATCCGCCGCCCCCGACTGGCTGCACTGGCTAGAAACCTGTGAAAGCACGAACAGCTGGGCAATACAGCATCTTGGCCAACTCCGGCAGGGCGATGTGGTCTATACGCCGCAGCAAACCGCAGGACGAGGACAGCAGGGGCGGCGCTGGTATGCGCCATCCGGTGGACTGACCGCCAGTTTTGTCCTCGACAATTTCACCGCCAGCCAGCTCACCGGAGTCAGCCTAGTCGTCGGGTTGGCCGTGATCTACGCGATTGAAGATCTGCTGCCCAGCCTGCAAAATCAGCTGCGGCTCAAATGGCCGAACGACGTAATGGCTCAAGATCGCAAGCTGGCTGGCATTTTATGCGAAGCTACTTCCAATCGCCATGCCACTCGCGTTGTGATTGGCGTCGGGCTAAATCATCAGGTCGAGTTCGCCCAAGCCGGACTGACCCCGGCTGAACTGGGAAATCCGATTAGCCTGCATCAGCTCTGTGCCAGCTCTGCCCTGCCTCAGGAGTTGACTTTACTAGAGCGGCTGCGACATTATCTAGGGCAAGCCAGCGCCTTGATCTGCCAATCCTCCAGCATTGCGGCTTTTTTGCCAGCGCTGCACCAACGGGACTGGCTGCGCGACCGAGAAGTTAGCTTTCAGGTGGGGGCGGCTCTCGTACAGGGG
>CASBQH010000526.1 GCA_949127695.1 Synechococcales cyanobacterium PMM_0073 | reverse complement strand
TGTTAGGATAGAAGCCGCCCCCGATCCCGAAGCGCTAGACTAGAGGTTTCCTAATATGTCATCGTCCAGTACGGCGAATATGGCTGATCAAACGGTCAACCCTGTCACCTATCCCAGATCCGAAACGCCGACCGAACATCGGCGGCTGTTGAGCGTGGCCAGAGAATATCGGCAGAAGGGCTACCATGTGGTGGTACATCCTGCGCCCGAAGAGCTGCCGCCTGCGCTGGCCAAATGCCCAATAGATCTGATTGCTAAAGGCGAAGGCCGTAAAATTGCCGTAGAAATCCGTAGCCGCGAACACCTGACGCTAAACGGCTCGGAAGATCTGCGCCGGATGACAACGCTGATTGAACAAGAGCCGGGATGGGAATTTGAGCTGGTAGTCACCAACCCCCGCTCCAAAAATTTAAAGTAGCGCTAATCTTATATGTGCAAATTGGCTAGCTTCGGCTAGTCAAGATCATCACAGTGATGTACGAGACGCAGAGCTTTCTGGGTCTCTTTCTTGTTTTTTGATTAATCTCTCATTCCGCCCTACAATCAGCTTGATTTCTGACTCTGTATCTATAAGTTGTCTGGATAATGTCTGGCCATGAAATTTAGCGAACTGCTGCATCAGCTAGAGCGTCAGGACGAGCATCAGCATAGCCTGCTGGCCGATCCGCACTGCGATCCTGATTTGCTGAGTCTTGCTGCGATTGATCAAGCTCAGCCCGGTGCGCTCAGCTACATTGAAGGCCGCAAGTTTGCCAGCCAGATCCAGCAGACTAAAGCCAGCGCCGTGATTCTGCCGGTTGATGCCCAGCTGCAACAGCAGGCCAGCCAACGCAAAATTGCCTGGATCAGCTCCGCCGAACCGAAGCTGCTGTTTGCCAAAGTGGTGCGGCATTTTTACCAACCGTTTCGGCCTACTCCCGGCATTCACCCCACCGCGATCATTGATTCAACTGCCACGCTAGGCCAGAACGTTTCGATTGGCGCTTACTGCGTGATTCAGGCTAACGTCAGGCTGGGCGACGAGGTTTGCCTGCATCCGCAGGTGGTGATCTATCCTGACGTGACGATTGGCCAGCGCAGCTTGCTACATTCCGGCGCGGTAATTCACGAGCGGACGCAGATCGGCGCAGACTGCGTGATCCACAGCGGCGCGGTGATTGGCGCGGAGGGCTTCGGCTTTGTGCCTTCGGCGACGGGCTGGGTGAAACTGGAGCAGTCCGGCGTAGCGGTGCTGGAAGATCGAGTTGAGGTGGGCTGCAATGCCACGGTGGATCGGCCAGCGGTGGGCGAAACCCGGATTGGCGCAGGCTCCAAGCTCGATAACTTAGTGCATGTAGGGCATAACTGCCAGATTAGCCCCAACTGTATTCTGGCAGCGCAGGTGGGGATGGCGGGCGGCGCTAAAACCGGCAGTTGGGTGATTTTGGGCGGGCAGACGGGCGTGGCAAACCAAACCGAAATTGGCGATCGGGTGCAGGCGGGCGCAAAGGCCGGTTTGCATGGCAAAATCGCCCCCGGCAGCATCATGATGGGCAATCCGGCCAGCCCCTACCGCACTTTCTTAAAAGCCTCGGCAATCTATAACCGCCTGCCGGACATGCAGCAGTCATTGCGGCAGCTTCAGCAGCGGATGGATGAATTGCAGCAGCAGATTCAGGCGCTGGAGGCGAGCCATTCAACGGATGAAACCTATGAAATTTAGCGAACTTGTGCGGCGATTGCAGGCAACCCAGTTTGAGCTGGCAGCTGATCCAGAGATTGAGGCGATTACGCCGATTGAGGCGACTCAGCCCCAAACGCTGAGCTACATTGAGGGCAGCATGTTTGCGGCGCGGATTGCCACGACAACGGCCAGCGCCCTGATTTTGCCGCTGGAGGCCGAGCTGCAAGCTGCCGCCACTGC
Organism: Synechococcales cyanobacterium PMM_0073; assembly: GCA_949127695.1. Taxonomy (GTDB): domain Bacteria; phylum Cyanobacteriota; class Cyanobacteriia; order Elainellales; family Elainellaceae; genus Elainella. Next base: position 1,159 of record CASBQH010000526.1, on the reverse strand, counting down.
CGCCGGACTGGCCTGGATTGCGGACGCCCAGCCGCGCCAGCTGTTTGCCCAAGCGATTGCGCTGTTTTACCAGCCCTATCGACCCACCGGCATTCACCCGACTGCTGTGATTGATCCCTCAGCGCAGCTTGGCAAAGCGGTGACAGTTGGGGCGCATGTGGTGATTGAGGCCAAGGTCAGGCTGGGCGATCAGGTTTGCATTCATCCCAACGTGGTGCTCTATCCAGAAACACAGATTGGCGATCGAACCGTGCTCCATGCCAACTGCACGATTCACGAGCGGACGCAGATTGGCGCAGACTGCGTGATCCACAGCGGCGCAGTCATTGGCGCAGAGGGCTTTGGCTTTGTGCCCGTCCCAGCAGGCTGGCTGAAGATGCCGCAGTCAGGCTATGTGATCCTAGAATCGCAGGTAGAAGTCGGTTGCAACTCGACGATTGATCGTCCGGCCTTGGGAAATACGCGAATTGGCCGGGGCACAAAAATCGATAATCTGGTGCATGTGGGGCATGGCTGTCAGGTGGGCGAAGATTGCATCATGGCCGGACAGGTGGGGCTTTCGGGCGCGGTGCAGGTGGGGAATCGGGTGATTATGGCAGGGCAGGTGGGGATTGTCGATCACGTCAAAATTGGCGACGGGGCGATTGCTTCGGCCAAGGCAGGGGTGCATAGCGATGTGGCGGCAGGGGCAATTGTCACGGGCGTTCCGGCCATTCCGCACCGGCTGTTTGTCAAGGCGACGGCTGTGTTTAACCGCCTGCCAGAGATGTACCAAACGCTGCGGCAGGTTCAGAAGCAGCTAGGGATTGAACGGAAATAGCGGCAGCTAGCAATGCAGAAAAAAACCAGAAGGCGGCGGGGGGTAATCTTGACGCCTGCTGGGCTAGAGCGCTGGCAGACGGCCATTCGCAACCGCGAATTCAGCCTGAATCAGGGGGAGCGCTACAGCCTAGAGGATCTAGCAGAGCAGATTCGGGTTGCGCCCAAAACCGTCGCCAAAGTGATGAAGCAGCTCAGCGTCGATCAGCGCACCCTAGAACTCTGCTTTACCGCCTTAGACCTAGAGCTACAGCCGCTAGACTATGCCGCTGCCCTGCCGCCTGCTGCCGCTCTGCCGCCTGTCCCGGTCACCGACTCGGCTGAGCCGCCGCGCCACGAC
>CASBQH010000525.1 GCA_949127695.1 Synechococcales cyanobacterium PMM_0073 | reverse complement strand
GTGGTACGTCGTAGATGCCACCGAAACAGGCGAGCTGGTGGCCTTGGCCGACGTGCCCTATCGCGTCGGCATCGATCCGCTCAGCTACCACGATCCCTCTTCGGCCAGCGCGGCAGGCGATCCCTACTGCACGCAGGGCTATACCTACACCTTCGCGATGGAAGCCACCGCCGAGCCGCAGCCGCAGCTCAAGCCAGAATCTTACGAGCAGTACGCCCCTTACTACAGCTTCGAGAAGACCAATCTGGCCAGCTTTGATATTTTGTTTACCTATCGCCGCATCTGGAGTCCGGAGCCGCGACCAGAGCAGACAGTGTTTGGCGTGTCGGTGCCGCATCCCGGCGATATTTCGATGCAAAACTGGACTTGGGGCAATGACTATCGCCCCGGCACTGCTTCAGATAATTTGATTCTGACCCATGACCAGCTCCAGCAATCTGGGCAGCTTGACCCGAACGGCTGGATGGGTGGCCTCAGAGTTGAAAGCCTGCGCCGCGCCGAAGAGTCAGCTCTGGGCTTTTACTATTGGCTAGTCGCAGGCACCACCGACTCGCAGCTGGGCGAGGGCATCAAACAGCCGCAGCTCAACAACCGCCTGCTCACCGGACTCGATTCGCCAATGGGCACAATGCACGGCCTCTCGAAATATCCCTACATGCGCGAAGTGCGACGAATTGTTGGCCGTCCTAGTCCGGGCTATGCCGCTGGCTTTTCGATTGGCGAAACAGATGTGAGCCGCAGCGACTATACCGACGAGCATTACCAGAGCCTTACCCCAGAGCAGTACCGCAATTTGGGGATCTCGCTCAGCGGCCTAGAGGCGATTGCTCGGATTCGCAGCAACGAAACGCCTAGCCCCGTGCGCCTCCGCAGCCGCAGCCGCATCTACCCAGACTCAGTTGGGATTGGCCATTACAATATCGACTTCCATCCCTGCATGACGCTGAGTCCGCCGGAAGCTCCGGGCAACTCTGAGTATCCCGGTGTGCGGCAGGGACAAGGAGAAACCTACCCGTTCCAGATCCCGCTGCGGGCGATGATTCCGCAGCGGATCGACAACTTCTTGGTGGCGGGCAAGAGCATTGCGACGAGCTACATTGCCGCTGCGGCTTATCGCGTTCATTCCTTTGAATGGTCAGCCGGAGCCGCAGCGGGCGTGATGGTTGACTTCGCGCTCGATCAAAACATTGCGCCCTATCAGCTGGTGGATGATCTGCCCCGCCGTGAGCCAGAGCTAGAGGTTTTACAGCGCCGACTGTTGGCGACTCAAAATCCAACGGCTTTTCCAGGCACCACTATCTTTAATCTGGACTGGCAGGACTGGCGGTAGTCGTTTCGTTTAGTCGCTCTTCCATCAGCGGTTTACGCAGGCTGTCTGGCAGGGATTCCATCAGCGTATCAACAATGGTGGCTTCTCCAGACGGCAGGTTAGACGAGCTACTATCAGGCTGCGAAAACAGCGGCTTGGCCTGATCTGGTTGTTTGCGTAGACCTTCAAAGAAGCCTTTTATCTGATCGAGCGCCCCAAACATATCAGGCTTAGCAGGCTTGGGCTTGGCCAATTCGCTGGCCAGACTCGTCGAGGGCGCAGGGTTTCCATTAGGCTCAAGCAATTCAGGCTGTGATTCAGGCTGTGATTCAGATTGGAAATCGGGCAGCGGTAGAGCAGGCATTGGAGTAGGTGCAGGCGTCTTTTCTGGCAAAACAGGTGGCAGAACTGGCGTTTTGGGCGAAATGAGGGGCTGAAGCCTGGGCTGAGCAGGCGCGATCACCTCTGGCGGCATCTCTTCTGGCGTTAGCTTCTGGGTTAAATCAGGCTCCAGGATAGCTTCTGGCTCAGGTTCAGTAATTTTAGGCTTGATCATCTCAGGCTTAGCGATTTTGGGTTCAGCTTTGGGGATCTCTGGCTGAGCAGGCTTGATTTCTTCTGGCTCAGCTTCTGGCTCAGCTTCAAGTCCCTTTGGCTCCGCAGGCTGAATGATTTCTGGCTCAGCTTCCGGCTCAGCGATTTTGGGTTCAGCTTCTGGTTCAGCGATTTCTGGCTCAATCGCTTCCGGCTCAGGCGCTATGACTGGCGGCAGATAGTTCGGATCAACAATTTTGCGCGCATCCTCTGCGGTCAATTCGCCGCGCGTCAGCTGCGCCAGAGTATCGCTGCCGCCCGGTTCATAGCTGAAAAGCTGAACGGTATTGTTAAAAGCATTGGGCAGCGGCTCGCCTTTCTCGTCCAGCAGTTCCAGCTGCACCCAGTTAGTTCCGGGCTTGAATCCTTTCAGATAAATTGGCTCCCAGCGGTCAAACGTAAAGCTCTCGCCGTTGATCGTGCAGCGGATTTGCCAGTCGAGAATTTCATCTTTGTCATCTTCGCGGGCAACCAGATGCAGCGGTGCGTTAGTCAGGAAAAAGTCAAGCAGCACAGGCTCAGCGCCGTAGATGCCTTGGGGATAGTTGTAGGTGAGCAGCGGCTGCTGATCGTCAGGGTTGTTTTCGGGCGTCTTGACGAAAACATGAAAGGTTGTTTGAGCAAAAGCGCCGTCGTTCTTGAAGCTTTCGTGCCAGGGACGCACTGCAAAAGCGCGAATTGTATGAGTTCCGGGCGATAGCTCCAGCGTCAAGGGCTGGCTGATATCGTAGATTTGAGCGTAGGGCTGGCTGTCAAGCAGCACCTGAAGATAAGGACCTAACCCCAGATCCTCGTCCTTATATAGATCGAGATCTGTCAGCTTCAGCTTGACTTCCACCTGCTTGCGCTCAAACAGCTGTCCAGGCTTGGGGCTGAGGATTTCTAGCTGCGGCTGATTCGCTTCTAGCGACTGCTTCAGCGACTGAATTGTGAAGGGTGGCGAAACCTCAGTTAAGCGACTGCGCTGTGGCTTGAAGGCCATAATGCCGGGGCTTTCGCCGGAGCGACTGCAACCGGCGCTGCCCCAAATGAGGCCAGCCGCCATCAAAACCGCCAGAACTTGAGCTGGCAGGCGTTGCCAGAGCTGCTTGAATGCTTGCTTCACCCGCTGCCTGTTTATGCCCAACACAATTTTCACTCCTCAGCGCTTGCCCCACTTGATCTGGGTAAATATTTGTTTTGGATACTCGTCCACAGGCACTATATCATCACCAGATTGCAACTCTGCCGCGCTATGGCCAAACCTTGGCAGCAAGTTCACCTGAAACAATTCAGCGAGTCTCCACGATTTTGTAGACTTCGCAGTAAAAATTTAAGCTTGTTAACTTTTCTTAAAATAATCCTTTAAAGTTCTTTTTAAGCCTATTCAAGTCTATCCGCAGCGCGATTTTGCCCGGTTCTGGTCTATGGTTTAGATTGATAACTTCGATTTGTAAACATTTGTCAATAGCTGCCCCAATTTCTGCTGATGGATGCAGGCAAAAGGCTGATGGATTAAGACTTCGAGATTTTAATTATTGTTAACTGCTGCTGAGACTGACCGCATAGCCACCCTATAATGCTTGCAATACCTACCAAGCAAATCGACTCTGCTGGTTCGGGCTAAACCCTGAGCTAAACGGTCATTCTGGTGAGTTCCTGCCAGCGAGATTGGGCCAAAGTCTAGATTGTTCGGACGCTCCCATCTGTCTGATGCCGCCTCGTTGTCTCATGTTGTCTAGTTCTGCCAGGTTTTCCTGCTCAGAGCTGTACAGACTGCTGATGCCGCTGGCCGGGAATGATCCAAATCCGCTTGGAAAGGCAGTTTCATTTCGTTTCCATTGTCTAGAGAGAGGAGAGTCTCGAATGACAACTACGCCACGGGAGCGAGAGCAGAAGGTCAGAGTCATCGTCGATAAAGATCCCGTTCCAACTTCATTTGAGAAGTGGGGCCAGCCCGGTCATTTTGATCGGACTCTGGCAAAAGGGCCTAAAACGACGGCTTGGATCTGGAACCTTCATGCCGACGCTCACGATTTCGATAGTCATACCAGCGATCTAGAAGATATATCCCGTAAGATCTTCAGCGCTCACTTTGGTCACTTAGCCGTGGTTTTTGTCTGGCTAAGCGGCATGTATTTCCACGGTGCCAAGTTCTCGAACTACGAGGGCTGGCTCGCAGATCCGACTCATATCAAGCCAAGCGCCCAGGTGGTTTGGCCGATTGTGGGTCAAGAAATTCTCAACGGCGATATGGGCGGCGGCTTCCACGGCATCCAGATCACCTCTGGATTCTTTCAGCTCTGGCGCGCCTCCGGCATCACCAACGAGTTTCAGCTCTACTGCACGGCAATTGGCGGCCTGGTGATGGCAGCTCTAATGCTGTTTGCCGGCTGGTTCCACTACCACAAGCGCGCTCCCAAGCTGGAATGGTTCCAGAACGTGGAGTCGATGATGAACCACCACCTGGCAGGTCTGCTGGGCTTGGGTTCTCTAGGCTGGGCAGGACACCAGATTCACGTCTCGTTGCCGATCAACAAGATGCTGGATGCGGGCGTTGCGGTCAAAGATATTCCGCTGCCGCATGAGTTCATCCTGAACAAAGCGCTGATGGCCGACCTCTATCCCAGCTTTGCAAAGGGACTCGTGCCCTTCTTCACGCTCAACTGGGGCGAGTATGCCGACTTCTTAACCTTTAAAGGTGGCCTTAACCCAGTAACGGGCGGACTCTGGCTTTCGGACACAGCGCATCACCACTTGGCGATTGCCGTGCTGTTCATCATTGCCGGACATATGTACCGCACCAACTGGGGCATTGGCCACAGCATGAAGGAAATCCTGGAAGCTCACAAAGGCCCCTTCACCGGAGAAGGCCACAAAGGGCTTTATGAAATCCTCACCACCTCTTGGCACGCGCAGCTCTCCATTAACTTGGCCCTGCTCGGTTCGCTGACGATCATCGTGGCGCAGCATATGTATGCCATGCCGCCTTACCCCTATCTGGCCACAGATTACCCGACTCAGATTTCGCTGTTCACCCACCATATGTGGATTGGCGGCTTCTTAATCGTCGGGGCGGGGGCGCATGGTGCGATCTTCATGGTGCGGGATTATGACCCGGCCAAGAACGTCAACAACCTGCTCGACCGGATGATTCGCCACCGCGACGCAATCATCTCGCACCTCAACTGGGTCTGTATTTTCCTCGGCTTCCACAGCTTTGGTCTGTACATCCACAACGACACAATGCAGGCTTTGGGTCGCCCCCAAGATATGTTCTCGGATACGGCGATTAAGCTCCAGCCGGTGTTTGCTCAGTGGGTGCAAAATCTGCATACGCTCGCGCCGGGTGCGACTGCGCCCAACGCCATGGGGCCTGCCAGCTATGTGTTTGGCGGCGACGTGGTGGCGGTGGGTGGCAAGGTCGCCATGATGCCGATGGTTTTAGGCACGGCAGATTTCATGGTGCATCATATCCATGCCTTCACGATCCATGTGACGGTTCTCATTCTGCTGAAGGGCGTGCTTTATGCCCGCAGCTCGCGTCTGATTCCAGACAAAGCGAACTTGGGCTTCCGCTTCCCTTGTGACGGTCCCGGTCGAGGCGGCACCTGCCAGGTTTCTGGTTGGGATCACGTCTTCCTGGGTCTGTTCTGGATGTACAACTCGCTCTCGATTGTAATTTTCCACTTCAGCTGGAAGATGCAGTCAGATATTTGGGGCACGGTTAACGCAGACGGCTCGATCTCGCATATTACCGGCGGCAACTTTGCGGCCAGTGCGACGACGATTAACGGCTGGCTGCGCGACTTCCTCTGGGCGCAGGCGGCGCAGGTGATTGGCTCCTACGGTTCAGCTCTGTCGGCCTACGGCCTGCTGTTCTTGGGCGCTCACTTTATCTGGGCCTTCAGCCTGATGTTCCTGTTTAGCGGTCGCGGCTACTGGCAGGAATTGATCGAGTCGATTGTTTGGGCGCATAACAAGCTGAACGTGGCTCCGGCCATCCAGCCCAGGGCGCTTAGCATCATTCAAGGACGTGCGGTGGGCGTCGCTCACTATCTGCTGGGTGGGATTGTAACCACTTGGGCGTTCTTCCTGGCTCGCATCATCGCAGTAAGCGGCTAGCGGTCAATCTCTCTAGACGGGCGGTGGGTCAGAGCAATCAGGCCGCGACTCACCTTTCCCTCGCTAGAGCTATATAAAGCTGGTCAATTGAGAACCTTCAATTAGGACTTATGGCAACTAAATTCCCCAAATTTAGCCAAGGTCTGGCGCAAGATCCAACCACAAGACGGATCTGGTACGGCATTGCCACCGCCCACGACTTTGAAAGCCACGATGGCATGACCGAAGAGAATCTTTACCAAAAGATTTTTGCTTCGCACTTTGGCCATCTGGCAATCATCTTCCTCTGGACATCCGGCAACCTGTTCCACGTCGCTTGGCAAGGCAACTTTGAGCAGTGGATTAAAGATCCGCTCAACACCCGTCCAATCGCCCATGCGATCTGGGATCCCCACTTTGGTCAGGCTGCGGTCGATGCCTTCACGCGCGCCGGAGCCTCCTACCCCGTCAACATCACCTATTCGGGTATCTACCACTGGTGGTACACGATTGGGATGCGTAGCAACAGCGAACTCTACCAGGGTTCTATCTTCCTGATGGTTCTGGCGGCGGTGATGCTGTTTGCCGGCTGGCTGCACCTTCAGCCCAAGTTCCGTCCCAGCCTGTCCTGGTTCAAGAACGCTGAATCTCGCCTCAACCACCACCTGGCCGGTCTGTTTGGCGTCAGCTCTCTGGCTTGGGCGGGACACCTGATTCACGTCGCTATCCCCGAATCGCGCGGACAGCATGTGGGCTGGGATAACTTCCTGTCTGTGAAGCCGCACCCCGCTGGGTTGGCTCCATTCTTCACGGGTAACTGGGGCGTCTATGCCGAAAACCCTGACACGCCGGGTCACATCTTCGACTCGGCTCAGGGTTCCGGCACGGCCATTCTCACCTTCCTGGGTGGCTTCCACCCCCAAACCGAGTCGCTCTGGCTCACCGACATGGCGCATCACCATCTGGCGATTGCCGTGCTGTTCATCATCGCGGGTCACATGTACCGCACCAACTTCGGCATCGGGCATAACATCAAAGACATGCTCGACTCGAAGAAGGGTCTGTTTGGCGGCAAGAGTGAAGGGCAGTTTAACCTGCCGCACCAGGGTCTCTATGACACCCTGAACAACTCGCTGCATTTTCAGCTGGCTTTGGCTTTGGCCGCGCTGGGCGTCATCACCTCACTGGTGGCGCAGCATATGTATTCGCTGCCGCCCTATGCCTTCATGGCACGCGACTACACGACCCAAGCGGCGCTCTATACCCACCACCAGTACATCGCTGGCTTCATCATGGTGGGAGCCTTCGCTCACGGGGCGATCTTCCTGGTGCGGGACTATGATCCAGTCCAGAACAAAGGCAACGTGCTCGACCGGGTTTTGCAGCATAAAGAGGCGATCATCTCGCACCTGAGCTGGGTGTCGCTGTTCCTGGGCTTCCACACCCTGGGAATCTATGTCCATAACGACGTAATGCAAGCCTTCGGCACGCCCGAAAAGCAGATCCTGGTTGAGCCGGTGTTTGCTCAGTTCATTCAGGCATCGCATGGCAAGCTGCTCTACGGCTTTGACACGCTGCTCTCCAACCCCGACAGTCTGGCTTCCACGGCTTGGCCGAACCACGGCAACGTCTGGCTGCCCAACTGGCTGGCGGCAATTAACAGCGGCACCAACTCGCTGTTCTTGACGATTGGCCCTGGCGACTTCTTGGTGCACCACGCGATTGCGCTGGGTCTGCATACCACGACGCTAATCCTGGTCAAGGGCGCGCTGGATGCTCGCGGCTCGAAGCTGATGCCCGACAAAAAAGACTTCGGCTATGCCTTCCCTTGTGATGGCCCTGGCCGAGGCGGCACCTGCGATATCTCTGCCTGGGATTCCTTCTATCTGGCCATGTTCTGGATGCTCAACACCATTGGTTGGGTCACCTTCTACTGGCACTGGAAACACCTGGCGGTCTGGCAGGGCAACGTGGCGCAGTTCAACGAGTCTTCGACTTATCTGATGGGCTGGCTGAGAGACTATCTCTGGCTCAACTCCGCTCAGCTGATCAACGGCTATAACCCCTACGGCATGAATGCGCTGGCGGTCTGGGCCTGGATGTTCCTATTCGGGCACCTGGTTTGGGCGACGGGCTTCATGTTCTTGATCTCCTGGAGAGGCTATTGGCAAGAGCTGATCGAAACGATTGTCTGGGCGCATGAGCGGACGCCATTGGCGAACCTGGTGCGTTGGAAGGACAAGCCGGTTGCTCTGTCAATTGTGCAGGCTCGCGTGGTGGGGTTAGCGCATTTCACGGTGGGCTATATCTTGACCTACGCCGCCTTCTTAATTGCTTCAACGGCGAGTCGATACGGTTAATTAGGTTAGTGAACTAACTTCGATCCCTCTGCCTCCGGGTAGGGGGATTTTTATTTGGATTAGAGAAAATGTTTACTGAGGCTCGCTCTTGCTGGAGTTTTGAATTAATATTTTTCTACAGTTCAATGTGAAAGATGCTTTGGCTATCATGAAATACTTGCAACGCCCTGCTCAAATGGCTCTAATCGGATTTGTTGCCGCTCTAGCCTCAACTGGCTGTGATACCTTATCGAGCCTGCTTTCGGATGCTCCGCCTGCCGATCCAGCGGCTTCTGCCATCGCCCTAGGACAAAATGCAACCTGCACCACGCCTAACTACGTGGCAAAAATTGTCTGGCAGGGGAACCAGCCGACCATGAGTTTTGGGAAGCCCGCCCAGCTGACGCTGAACAATGCGCCTGCGGCTTCAGCCACCAACCCGGACGGCAGCGTCACCTATCGTGCTGACGGCGAAGCCTCCACCTATGCGCGGCTCTATCCCAACAGCACTTGCTTTGTTCAGGTGGTTGGCACCGAAAATCAGGTGGTGCTAGAGGAAAATGGGACAGTAGGTAGCTAGAGGCGAGTCAATGTCAGTTACCCCGACAGAACGATTTCGCGGCTGCTTGCTGGGGCTGGCCGCAGGCGATGCGGTGGGCACGACAGTCGAGTTTAAGCCGCGCGGCTTTGCGCCTGTGACTGACATGGTGGGCGGTGGCTCGTTCGGGCTTCAGCCCGGTCAGTGGACGGATGATACTTCAATGGCGCTCTGTCTGGCGACGAGTCTGGTGGAGCAAGCTGACTTCGATGCCGATGACCAAATGCAGCGCTACTGTCGCTGGTGGGAGCAAGGCTATCTCAGCAGTACGGGCGCATGTTTTGATATTGGTGGCACGGTGAGTCAGGCGCTGCGGCAATATCAGCGCAGCGGCAATCCGTTCAGCGGTTCGCAAAACCCGCGCTCGGCAGGTAACGGCTGTCTAATGCGGCTGGCTCCGGTGCCGATGTTTTACTACCCGGATCGAGCCAAGCTGCTGCATTTTTGCGGCGAGAGTTCGCGCACGACGCATGGCGCGGCGGAATGTCTGGATGCGAGTCGGCTGTTTGGCGATATGCTGAGGCTGGCAATCGCCTGAATTGAGGCAGACTCTACAATTTCTAGGT
>CASBQH010000524.1 GCA_949127695.1 Synechococcales cyanobacterium PMM_0073 | reverse complement strand
GCTCCAGCACATTCATATCTAGAGCGCTGCTGGAAAACACGCGGAAGTTTTCGGCTTTGGCTTGCTCACAGGCCGCAGCGTCAGTGTCAATCAGCACCACCGATTCACCCCGGTCTCTAAACAGCCGCCCAATCAGCAGCGCCAAGGGACTACAGCCGACAATCACGGCTCCAGTGGCCTGCTTAGAAGTCACTTGCAGCAGCCGAGCCACCCACTGAGCGCTTAAGCCCTGCAAAAAGACGGTGAGCAGAATCGTCAAAAACACCAGCGCCTTGATTGAGTCACCGCCGTTGATGCCGTTTTGGGTGAGCAAGATCGCAAACAGCGAAGCGACTGAAGCCGAGACAATCCCACGCGGAGCCACCCAGCAGAGAAATAGCTTTTGCCGCCAGTTGAGGTCGCTGTTCCAGGTGCAGATCCAAATATTCACAGGCCGCACCACAAACATCAGCACCAGCACGGTCCAGAGCGCCCCCCAGCCCAGCGCAAACAGGCTATCATTGGATAGTTCGGCGGCCAGCAGCACAAACAGCATTGAGACTGCCAAAATGGTCAGCTGCCCTTTGAAGCGCCGCAGCAGTCGCTCTTCCGGCAGCTCTGCCGCACTCAGCACCAGCCCCGCCACCACCATGCTCATCAGCCCCGACTCGCTGCGAATCGTCTGGGCCAGACAAAACAGCGCCCAAACGCTGGCTAGCACCACCAGATTTTTCAGCTCGTCGGAGAGCATGGCGGCTCGCTTTAGCATAAAGCCCAGCAGCCAGCCGCCCAATGCCCCAATCCCGCCGCCAATGCCGAGTCGCAGCAGCAGTCCGCTAATTACCGAAACCGGATCAGCATCGCCGTTGAGGATCACATCTAGCACCACCACGGCCAGAATTGCCCCAACCGGGTCAATAAACACACTCTCGCCCTCTAGCAAGGCGGACACCTGCCGATCGACCTTGACCTGTTTGAGCAGGGGGCTAATCACCGTGGGACCCGTCACCACCACCAGCGCCGCATAGAGAAAGGCAATCGTCCAGGGAAACTCGCCCAGCCAGTGAGCCGCCATGCCGCCGCCCAGCAGCGTAATCAGCACGCCAAAGCTGACCAAATTTCGCAGGCTGTCTGAGACGCGATTCAGCTCGCGCAGCTGCAAGTCTAGGCCACCTTCAAACAAAATCAGCGCCACCGACAGCGAGACAATCACCTCCAGCCCTTCGCCCAACAGCCTAGGCTGCAATAGCCCGACGCCATCCCCGCCCAGCAAAATCCCGAACAGCAGCAAAAACACAATGCTGGGCAGGCGAAGATAGGTGCCCAACACCTGCGCGCCAATCCCGGCAATTACGGTTAAGACAATTTGCAGGGTCAGTTCAAATGCAGTTCTGTCCATGGATGGCTCAAACTGCCTCAGGTGAGCAGCTTGACGGTCGAAGATTGTTCAATTCAGCGTTCAATTTAGAAAAATTAGCACGGGTCTGATTAGCATAACATCGGCAGATCACGGCCAATCTAGGGCTTGAGCAGCAGGTAGTAGAGCTGTCCGTCGGTGTTGATCAATCCGGCCTGATTGCCTGCGGCTGCGCCCGTTCCTATGAATAGATCTACCCGCCCTGCGCCACGAATTGCCCCGCCTGTATCTTGATCCAGCACAAATCGGCTGGCGGGCTGGCTAGAAGCATCCGGTAAATCTGCTTGAATCAGCGCCAGCGCGCCGGGTGGCATCAGGCTTTTGTCTGTAGCAATTGAGCGGCCTGCGGTCACAGGCTGGTTCAGGCTGCCCATGGCTGGAGCGCCGTCTGTTTGCTTAAAGAACACAAAGCGATTGTTGCGCGGCAAATAGCGATCTAGCTCGGCTGGATGCGCCCTGAAATATGCGAGTACTGCCTCCAGCGTCAGCCCTGCTTCGGGGATTTTGCCCGCTTCCACCAGCTCGCGCCCCAGGCTGACATAGGGATAGTCCGTGCGTCCGGCATAGCCCACTGAGAGGATGCTGCCGTCTGTGAGCTGTAGCCGCGCCGAACCCTGCACCTGCACCAGATAGGCTTCGAGTCGATCGCGCAACCAGGCAATTTCGAGTCCTTTGAGTGGCCCTGCCCCGCCCCGCTGGCCATCTGCGCCTTCGAGCTGGAGGCGGGTGGGCTGAGGGCTACCCCACTGCGACAGGTTGGGCGGCAGCGCATAGAGCGGGTAGCGGTATTCGGCGGTGGGGCGGCGGCTAGCGGCATAGACTGGCTCAAAGTAGCCGGTAAAATGCACGCGCCCAGCCCCGTCTAAGCCCACCGACTGGTAAAAGTCAAACTCGCGCAGCACGGCAGCTTGAAAGGCGGCGGCTGTTTTGGCGGTGAGCAGCAGCTGCCGGAATCGCTCTAGGCTGGCTTGGACGCGCTCCCGGCTAAAGGCGGGGGGCAGATAGTCGCGGTAGGCTGCGACTGCGGCCTCGGTTTGCAGGTAGCTGAGCGAGTGATTGATGGCGGTAAGCAGCGCCTGCCGGTCGCTGACTTGCAGGGTTTGATTCCAGAGCCTTGCCTCTAGCGCTGGATCTGCCGCTGGCTGCAATGACACTGGCCGAGGTTGAGCTGCAACCAACCCGATTCCCAAGCTCAAGCCCAGCATTAGCCCTAAAAAACGCCGCATTTTGGTTAATATTCTCGATCAACGCTGCCATAAAACACTGGCTCAACCCGCAGCGCCACCACCTGCGAAGGCCGCACCACCATATATTCGCCCTGCGTGGTTTTAAGCGGCACGTTAATAAATTCAGCTGAGGCGGCTTTGGGCACGAGTTCGCTGCTATACCACTTTTGAAAATCCTGAATCGTCGAGAAGCGCACCTCTTCGCGGTGGCCACCTTCCAACATAATGTGAACCGCATATTCGCTCGGAGTTCTAGCCATACTGCGGGTAATCCTCAACGCCTAAACAACAAGACAATATCGCATCTCTGGAGTAAATGTTCCCCAATCCGGCAGAAAAGCTGACCTTTGCTGATCTACATAGATCCACTCGATCTACTACTGATCTACAGCCTGCCGCAGCCACTGCTCAATTCCAGCTGCCAGCGCGTCGGCTAGCTGTTCCTGCGAGTCAGCATCCGTGATCCATTCAAACTCGTTGGGGTTGATCATAAAGCCGAGTTCGAGCAAGACCGCCGGGGCAGGGGTAGGGCGAGTCAGCGCCAGATTATTCCAAAACAGCCCGTAGGAAGGCCGATCAAGCTGCTGCACCAGATCATTATGCAGAAAGCGAGCCAGACTGTGCGACTGAGCGTTGTACCAAAATGCGCCAATTCCAGCGGTGTTGGCCGCATCGCCTTCGTCGGGCAGGGCATTGTAGTGTAGGCTGATCGCCAGCGTTGGGGCGAGCTGTTCAATCATCGCCGCCCGATCTTGCGGATAGAGATCAATATCCGCTTCGCGGGTCATCAGCACCGTCGCCCCCCGGGCTTCAAGCCGACTGCGGAGCAGCTTAGCCAGAATCAGCGCCACCTGCTTTTCGGGGTAGCCAGTTGGGCCACGCGCCCCCAAATCTTCGGGGCCACCATGGCCGGGATCTAGCAGAATCCGCAGACCCTGAAGTGAATCTGGGCGGATCTGAGGCGGATGCCGCAGCGACAGAATCAGCGTTGTCCCCTCATAGCGCAGCCTGTAGCCCCACTGCTGCGCCGACTTGAGGTTAAAGCGATACTGCACCTGAGTTGGGGCAATCTGCTGCCAGTCGAGGCGCTCAATCACCGGGTCGTCGTTCAGCAAAATCGTGTCGGTTTGCGCGGTGGTGTTGTAGAGCGTCAGGGTAAAGCTGCGGTCGCCCTGGATCACGCTCACGGGCACGGGCACCTGGAGCGGGAAGGCAATCTCTGTCCAGCCGTCGATAGATTCAGCTTTGAGGCTGCGAATCAGCGTTTGGGGCGGTGCGGCATTCGGCAAAGTCTGGGTTTCTGCGGCCTTGATCCAGCCGCCGTAGTCTAGCCGCAGCCAGTCGCCTTCGCGTCCGGTGACGCTGGCCTGCGTGCCTTTGGGCAGCGGCGTCAGCCGCGAATAGTCGGTGCTGGGCCCCGTCCGAGCCGTGCCCGATGCGACGGTGACTGCTACAATTTGCAGCTGCGCGGGCGAGAGAATTGTGACGGCTGCACCGGCTTGCCGCGCGGTCTGGCCGTTTAAGCTGAGCTGAAACTCCGGCAACCCCAAAGCCGCAGGTGACGCCACCGTTGTGCAGCCTTGATAGGTGGGAGCCGTGACCGCCAGCGGCTGATTGCTCTGGGTTAGCACTGCCGAGTTGGGCGGCAGATCGACTGGGCTAGCTTGGGCAGAGAGCGGCACAGTCTGCTTCCCCAGCCTCACGCTGACGCTAGCCGCCGCCGGAGCCACGGCGCTAAAGCAAATCGGCTCATTCGGCAGGCGGG
>CASBQH010000523.1 GCA_949127695.1 Synechococcales cyanobacterium PMM_0073 | reverse complement strand
TTGCAGTATTGGTCAGCTGTTGATGACTAGCATCCGGTTGGTTGAACTAGGTTGGGCTGGACTGAAGTGGATCGAGGCAACCTGTTCAGGTTTAGCGAGTTGAAAGCTCCGAGTTAGAGTCAGCGGGCGCTTACCCTCAGTAAATCGCTCTAATTGTGTGATTTGAGACAAGGTTTTTTCAAAGAGTCTGCTAGCTTTACGAAAAGCTCTGTAATTTTTGTTAGCCTGAGCAGAGATTGTCTCCGGCATGGGCATCGCATTCCTCCTTTTTTCTGCCGGCTTAATATGACTACTCAAGTCCCTGAAAATACGGATTCACTTAGTAACAATTTATATCAGGCTAAATTCAAAAAAACTGGAGAAGATCGGATGGTCGATCTGATTCGGGTGAACGCAGAGCTGCGCCAGCAGATTAGCAGGCGGGTGCGGGCTGAGCAGGTGCTGCTGGAAACCAAGCGGCGGCTGAGGCGGCTATTGGCCTCCAGCCCGATTGTGATCTATAGCAGCCAGCCCAGCGGTGACTATGGCATCACCTTTGTCAGCGAGAGCATCTACAAGCTGGGCTATGAGCCGCAGCAGTTTTTAGAAAATTCCTGGTTCTGGCAGCAGTGCGTCCACCCCGAAGATCTGCCGCAGGTGCTGGCTGAATTGGGGCGCTTGAGCGAGCTGGGGCAACAGCTGCTGGAATATCGGTTTTTGCATCAGGCTGGCCACTACCGCTGGATTCAAGATCAGCGCAAGCTGATTCGCGACGAAGCTAGCAACCCGATCGAAATGATTGGCTCCTGGCAAGATATTACTGAACGCAAGCAGATGGAGCAGGCGCTGTTCCAAGAAAAAGAGCTGGCGCAGATCACGCTAGAGTCAATTGGCGATGCTGTGATCACCACCGACGCCGCCGGACTGATCGAATATCTCAACCCAATGGCAGAGCAGATCACCGGCTGGCGCGCGGCTCAAGCCAAAGGAATGCCGCTGGCTGAGGTATTTAAAACGCTGAACGAAACCACTCGCCAGCCTGGAGAGAATTTGATTGAGCGGGTCAGAAGCTCTGGGCGGGTGATGGGGCTAGCCTACCCGACCCTGCTGATTGCCAGAGACGGCACTGAATATGCCATCGACAACTCTGCCGCCCCCATCTGCGACCGCGATAGCCAGATGATTGGCACGGTGATTGTGTTTCGGGACGTGACGCAGCATCACTTTTTGGCGCGTAAGCTCACTTGGCAGGCCAGCCATGACCCGCTGACTGGGCTAGTCAACCGCCGTGGCTTTGAACAGCGCTTGGCCGAAGCGATTACCAGCGCCCAAGAAACCAGCCAGCAGCATATGCTCTGCTACCTTGACCTGGATCAATTTAAGGTGGTAAACGACACCTGTGGACATATGGCCGGAGACGAACTGCTGCGGCAGCTGGCAGCGCGCCTGCAAAACCTGGTGCGAACCTCAGATTTGCTGGCAAGGCTGGGCGGTGACGAGTTTGGGATTATTCTGCACCAGTGCCCGCTGGAGGCCGCCCAGCAGATTGGCAACAATATTCAGGAAACCATCCGCGACTTTCCGTTTATCTGGCAGGACAAAACCTTCGCGATTCGAGCCAGCATTGGCCTCGTGGCAATCACCAGCGATAGCGGCGACTTGAACAGCGTCCTCAGCGCGGCGGACTCAGCCTGCTATGCCGCCAAAGACAGCGGACGCGACCGGGTGCATGTCTATCAGGCCGACGATCGCGAGCTGGCTCAGCAGCGGGGCGAGCGCCAGTGGGTGACGCGGATTCTGAAGGCGCTGGATGAGAATCGCCTCTGTTTATACCATCAGGCAATTGTGCCGATCCTAGATCCGGCGCTGCCGATCCTGCCGGCGATTGGCCATTCCGAAATTCTGCTGCGGATGATCTCTGAAACCGGCGAAATCGTGCCGCCGATGGCCTTTATTCCAGCAGCAGAGCGCTATGGCCTGATGCCCGCCCTCGACCGCTGGGTAATTCGCACTTTCTTCACCAACTATAGCCGTCACGCCCAGGAGCAGATCTTGATCCCAGCGGCTGAGCATCTCTACACGATTAACCTATCTGGAGCCAGCATTAACGACGAGCAGTTTTTGCCATTTCTCAAAGAGCAGCTGGCGCTCCACCAAATTTCGCCCCAAACCATCTGCTTTGAAATCACCGAAACTGCCGCGATTACCAATTTGGGACGAGCCGTTTTGCTGATTAATGAGCTGAAGGCAATTGGCTGCTACTTTGCCCTAGATGACTTTGGCAGCGGCATGAGTTCGTTTGCCTATCTTAAAAATCTGCCGGTAGACTACTTGAAAATCGACGGCAATTTTGTCAAAGATATCGTCAGCGACCCAATTGACAGCGCTATGGTGGAATGCATCAACCGGATTGGGCATGTGATTGGGATTCGCACAATTGCTGAATTTGTCGAAAATGAGGTGATTTTGGCAAAACTGCTGGAGCTTGGCGTAGACTTTGCTCAAGGCTATGGAATTGCTCAGCCTTGCTTCCTGCGGCTATAAAAGACAGGAGGGAAGAATGCGGTTGATGCCTAAAGCCAGTTATCCAGAGCCAGTTATCCAGAGCCAGTTATCCAGAGCCAGTTATCCAGAGCCAGTTATCCAGAGCCAGTCGGCATGACCAAGATTTTAGTAATTGAAGATGAGCGAGCCACCCGCGCCAATATCGTCAGCTTTCTGGAGTCAGAAGGCTTTGAGATGCTGGTGGCTGAAAACGGTCGGCTCGGCATTCAGCTGGCGCAGCGGCATCTGCCTGATTTGATTATCTGCGACATTTTAATGCCCGAACTCGATGGCTATGACGTGCTGACGACGCTCCAGCAAGAGAGCCAAACGGCCTCAATTCCGTTCATTTTTCTAACCGTTACCGCCACCGAAGCCGGGTTTCAGCAGAGCCTCGATCTAGGCGCTGACGATTATCTCAGCAAGCCGATTACTAGCGAACAGCTCCGCCGTGCCATTGCCCTCCAGCTGAAAAAACAGGCAGAAAGCGACGCCGAGATCTCTGCGCCCGCCGATGCGTCGAGCAGCTTGTTGAGTCCTGAGCTGCGGCTGATCAAGGCCAAAGATCGGCTGTTTAATCAACTCTCGCAGGGGGTGAAGCAGCATCTAGCCAAAATGAGTCGGGCGGCGCAGGCGCTGAAGCAAAAGGCCGCGAGCCGTGAAGCCGACTACGAATCCGACCGACATCTCCAAGATTTGCAAGAAGGCACAGCGCGCGTCTTGGCGCTGGTGAATGAGGTGACGGCTTTGCACAACATGCTAACGCCTGAAAATACGCAAGTGCTGCTAGAGCAATTTAATTTTGATGATCCGGAGCGATATTGAGCGATATTGGCAATTACGGCTTCGGTATCACCCTAGCAGCATCAGCCGCGCTGGATCGAGCCAGACTTGCCAAGGCCAAGGCTGCGCCTTCAGTTCAGCCCAGCGTTCTTTAAACAGCTCGGCCTGCAAGTGATAGTCCTGCTCGTGCTGCGGCGGTGCGTTTAGCTTCAGATAGAGCGTTATCCGGTGCGGCGTTTCGCTCGTGGTAGTCAGCCAGCAGGGAAAGCAGTTGAGCCGCGACGAATCTGGTGCAAACCGAATTTGATGGGCTCGAATCCCGACGTATCTTAACTGATCGGTGGCTAACGGGTTGGGAATAGAGTTCACCGTGAGCTGAACGCCCCAATCGGTTGCGGCGATCTGCTCAGATCCCAGCTGGTTCGCCGCCGAGATATTTTTGCAGCCCGTGAGCTGGGCAACGCTGAGCCGTCGGGGCTGCTCAAATACCTGCTGCTTGCTGCCGGATGCAATCACCCGTCCCTGCTCAATCACCAGCAGATCGGCACAGAGGCGATAGGCTTCCTCCAGGTTATGCGTCACGAGCAACGTCGTGCCGGAATATTGCGCCAGCCTGAGCCGCATCTGCTGCTCTAGCTGACTGCGGAGATGCGTATCCAGTGCCGAAAATGGCTCGTCCAGCAGCAAGGCTTCAGGCTGGCTGGCCAAGGCGCGAGCTAAGGCAACGCGCTGCTGCTGTCCGCCAGAAAGCTGATGCGGATAGCGCTGCTCCAGTCCGCTCAACTGCACTGCCTCTAGCTCCAGCGCGACTTGCTGCCGGGTTGCGGCAGGTGGCAAATTGGGCAGGCCAAAGGCAATATTTTGGGCAACGGTGAGATGCGGAAACAGCGCGTAGTTTTGCACCAGATAGCCGATGCGGCGCTGGCGGCTGGGCAAGTTAATGCGGCGAGCGGAGTCAAACAGCAGGCGACCATTTAGGGCAATCTGTCCCTGAGCTGGCGTTTCGACTCCGGCAATGCAGCGCAGCAGCATCGTTTTTCCAGCGCCAGAGCTGCCCAATAGCCCCAGCGTTTGATTGTTCGTGGCAAAGGCCAAATCAAGCTGAAATTCGGAGAGCGGCTTTTGGATCTTGACGCTCAAGCCGCTAGCCATCGCCAGTTCTGCGAGTTGAGCCGACTTGGCATCGGCTGTTGGAGCAGTCTGGAGAGGCAAACTGCGATGCCTTGTTCCTTTCCAACCATTTACTAAAGCAATCCCCGACAGCGACAGGCTCATGATCACCAGCACCCAAAACCAAGCCTCTGACGGTCTGCCGCTCTCAACTGCAAAATAGATTGCCATCGGGATCGTCTGGGTTTGACCCGGGATATTGCCTGCCAGCATCAGCGTCGCGCCAAATTCGCCCAGCGCCCGCGCAAAGGCTAGCGTCACGCCTGCCAAAATTCCTGGCCATGACAGCGGCAGAAGAATTCGCCAAAAGATTTTCCAGTCTGAAGCGCCCAGCGTTTTGGCAACCTGCAACAGGCTCTGGTCAAGCTGCTCAAATGCGCCCAGCGTTGTGCGGTACATCAGCGGAAAGGCTACCACCGTTGCTGTCAGCACTGCCGCATACCAGGTAAATACCATGCTAAAGCCGAGTGATCGCGTGAATTGTCCGATCAGCCCGTTGCGGCCAAACAGCAGCAGCAGTAAGAAGCCCACCACCGTCGGCGGCAGCACCAGCGGCGAAATCAGCAGAGCTTCGAGCAAGGAGCGCCCGCGACCTCGGTAGTTCAACATGCCGTAGGCCGCGCCCAGACCCAAAAAGCAGGTAATCAGGGTCGCCAAGCCTGCTGTTTTGAGCGAAATCCAGAGAGGCGAAAAAT
>CASBQH010000522.1 GCA_949127695.1 Synechococcales cyanobacterium PMM_0073 | reverse complement strand
CGGTCGCGGCTGCCGTGGATCTGGTGCAGTTTGGCAGAGAAGTCAGCAGAGCAGTCAGCAGAGCAGTCAGCGCTGACGCCCTGGCTATCCCAAATCACCACGCGATGCAGCGCCCACTTCAGAAAATGCGGATCGGTATCCAGCAAAATGCCTTTGAGCAGGCGGCGCTCTTCTAGACCTTCGATGCCAAATAGCCAGTAGGCCAGACAATAGCTCGCCCAGAGCAGGCGCTTGAACGGAAAGATTCGGTGAACTGGAAACCAGCGAAACAGCTTAAAGTAGAACGGCAGCTCTGAACGCGCCTTGACGCTAGAGATCAAAATCACCTGCTTCACCGGAATCTGCTTGGCAATTTCGACCGCCACAATGCCGCCAAACGATAGACCTACCAAAATCGGCTGATCATCCGCCGGAATTTGGGCGCTGAGCCGCTGCGCGTAAGCCGCAATCGACTCCCTGCGCTCTGGCTTAAGCCAGCCCAGATGCACCGGACGATAGCCTTCCAGCTTCAGCGCATAGAAAACGCGCTCATCGGCTCCCAGCCCGCTGACAAAGTAAATATCTTTCAGCGCTTTTTCAACCCGATCGACCACATCAGCCGCCGATCCGGGCAGCGGCTGCTCGGCCAGATGTGCGCTGATGACTGCCACTGTCTGAGCTACTTTTTCAGCCGTCTGCGGATCAAGCTGGGGTTCTGGCTGAGATTCTGACATCAAGACTATCGAGATTAAAGCAACAAGCCGCCTTTGATTTTAGCGAATATTACGAGCGTCGCTAAACCAGCGCCAGCTGAGGCAGCATCCCGGCGGGTTGAAGCAGACGACGACCCACGGCGGCAGCAATGGGGGCTAAGCTAGCGGCCAAATCGGCCATAGCCTCTAGCGAGAGCGCCTGCCGCGCATCTGACACCGACTGTTCAGGCTCAGGGTGGCATTCAATAATCAAGCCATCTGCGCCGCAGGCAATTGCCCCCCGCGCTAGGTCGGCCACCAGCTCGCGTTTGCCCGTTGCATGACTGGGATCAACCATCACCGGCAAGTGGGTGATCTGCTTCAGCGCCACAACTGCGCCCAGATCGAGGACGTTGCGGGTGTAGGAGTCAAAGCTGCGAATGCCGCGCTCGCAGAGAATCACGTTGGGATTCCCGGCGCTGAGGATATATTCTGCCGCCATCACAAACTCTTCGAGCGTGGCAGAGAGGCCGCGCTTTAGCAAAATTGGCCGGTTGACATTGCCCAACGCCTTGAGCAAATCGAAGTTCTGCATATTGCGGCTGCCGACTTGCAGCACGTCCGCATAGGCGGCAATTTCGGCAATCTGGGAAATCGCCATCACTTCTGTAATCACAGGCAGCCCAGACTTTGCCCGGACTGCGGCCAGAATCTTTAGTCCTTCTAGCCCCAGCCCCTGAAAGTCGTAGGGCGAAGTGCGCGGCTTGTAGACGCCGCCTCGGAGTGCCTGCACCGGAGCCAGCGCCATCCGGCTCGCTACGGCTGTCATTTGAGCCTGGGATTCGACGGTGCAGGGGCCGCCGACCACCAGTAAATCAGCTCCGCCGACGCTGACGGTTTCTGAGATCTGGATTACGGTTTTGTGAGCCGGGTTGGCTTTGAGCGCGAGCTTAGCTTTTTGCATCGGTTCGTCCTGTGGTTTGGGTTGGTAATTGGAGACTAGAAATCAAACATTAAAAAACCCCGGTTCCTGTCGGCTCCGGGGTGGTTGCATTGCAGCATGACCAGTTCACCCGGAGCTTGTCCTGGTCCAAAAGTAAAATCCAAAGTAGCTGGCGCGGTTAAAAGTCATGGTGGGTTTAAGTGGGTTCAAACTGAAATCAAGCGCTAAACAAACAAAAACCGCAGCGGTTAGTCTGCGGTTCACCAGGTTCCATTACGAAATGGACTCACCCCTGGTGAACCTCCGTAAAAAACCAATAAAAGTATTGCTGGGTGGATGACATAAAATTTTTGCGCTATTGCCCATGACTCTAGCAAAAGCACTAGAAATTAGTCAAGTCCCAACTTTAGTTTGATCAGCAGCTTCATCTGCCGCAGATGGCGCAGGGGATCAATTCACGCAGCCCCCTGCCGCGCTGATTTGGCCAGAGCTAAGATAATTGAAGAAACATTTCGGCTAGATCCAGCCTTTCCCCTATGACTGCCCCCTCCAACGTTGAACTGACTGTCGCCTTTAATGACCCAAAGCTCGATAGCGCCGAACGAGAAGTGCAAGCCCTGAATCTCTGGGGGGAGCTGCAAGATTTGGACGAAGTGGAATCGCTGGGGCGGGTGCCTGATCCAAATCCGCCTGCGGGCAGCAAGGGCGGCAGTTTTTTGCTGGGGCTGCTGACGGCTGAGGTGAGTTTGCCCAACGTCAGGAATCTGCTGGGGTTTTTGGCGCAGCGGTTGGGCAATCAGCCGATTAAGCTGAAGGTGAAAGCGCCGGATGGCCGAGAGCTACAGCTGGAGGCCAGCAGCCAGGAAGAGTTTAACTTTGCCTACCAGAAGGCGCAGGACTTTCTGAAGGCTAAATAAATCACGATGGCAAAGTGGGCGCTGCTGATTGGGGTGAGTGACTATGAGCCGGGGCTGGAGGCTTTGCCTGCGGCGGTGCAGGACGTGCTGGCGATGCAGCAGGTGTTGACGCATCCAGCGATCGGCGGCTTTGAGCCAGATCACGTTTCGGTGCTGCAAAATCCAGAGCGGCAGCGGATGGAGGACGCGATTTATGCGCTGTTTGCTGACCGGCAGAAAACGGATTTGCTGCTGCTGTATTTTTCGGGGCATGGGGTGCTGGCTGATAATGGTGAGTTTTATTTGACCAGTCGTTTGACGCGAAAAGAGGGCGGCAGGCTGGTTTTGCCGACGGCGGTGGCGGCGCGGTCGGTGCAGTATTACATGAGTCAGAGTATGGCTCAGCGGAAGGTGATTATTTTGGATAGCTGCTACAGCGGCGCGTTTGCGAAGGGGGTGCAGGCGAAGGATAGCGGCAGCTTGAACCCGGAGCGGTTTTTGGGCGGGAAGGGGACGGCGATTTTGACGGCCTCGACTTCGAGCCAATATGCGCTGACGCAGACGGGCTTTGAGCTGTCGATCTATACGCATTATTTGGTGGAGGGGCTGAGAACGGGCGGCGCGGATCAGGATGACGATGGGATGATTTCGGCGGAGGAACTGCATCGTTATGCCAGCGCCAAGGTGAAGGAAGCAGCTCCGGCGATGACGCCTGAGTTTTATCCGGTGCGGGATGGCTCAAAGATTTTGCTGGCGAAGTCACCGAAGGATGATCCGGCGCTGAAGTATCGCAAGGCGGTGCAACAGTTGGCTGAGGAAGATGAGGGTGATTTTTCGGTGATTAATCGGGCTTATCTGGATGATTTGCAGCGCAGCTTGGGGTTATCGTCGGATTTGATAACCGCAATTGAAACTGAAGAACTCGAACCTTATCGGCAGCGTCAAGCCAAAATAGAGCAATATCGAGATGTGTTTTCCAGAGCGGTTGCAGCAAATTATCCTTTGAGTGATCGAGATCGCAATGCGCTAAAACGCTTCCAAGCGCAGTTGAGCCTGCGGGATGAAGATATTGCTGCAATTGAAGCACCGATTCTGGCTCCGAAACAAATTGCCTATGACCGTCAGCAAGCAGAGCAGCGACAGCGGGAACGAGTGCAGGCAGCACAGAGTAGCCAGCCAATTCCTGTTAGTCAGACGAAAGAAACTTCAAGCGAAATTTCGACCACTTCATTTGAATTTGAGACGGCGACTGTATCGATTGTCAAAAAACCGGGCTGGTTTGGAGCTAAAACTATTGTCGAGATTAACCGCCGTCGAGGACGTGCCGAATACTTCGCAGAAAATTTGGGCAGTAGCATCACGCTGGAAATGGTCAAGATTCCTGGTGGCTCTTTCATGATGGGTTCGCCGAATACAGAACTAGAGCGATACTCTGATGAATCACCGCAGCATCCTGTCACCGTACCATCTTTCTTCATGGGCAAGTTTGCAATTACTCAGGCTCAGTATGAAGCAGTTATGGGTAGCAATCCTGCTAACTTCAAAGGTGCAAATCGCCCAGTTGAGAATGTGAGTTGGAACGATGCTGTAGAATTTTGCCGCAAACTGAGTGAGCAAACTGGACATACTTATCGTTTACCCAGTGAAGCAGAATGGGAATACGCTTGCCGTGCTGGAACTACTACTGCATTCTATTTTGGTGAGACGATCACGACAGATCTAGTAAATTACGACGGTAACTACACCTATGACGAGGGGATGGAAGGAATCTATCGAGAACCAACAACAGATGTTGGGGTATTTCCGCCTAATGCTTTTGGCCTTTATGATATGCACGGCAATGTTTGGGAATGGTGTGCAGATTGTGGGCATCAGAGTTATGAGGGTGCACCGAATGATGGTAGTGCTTGGATAACAGGCGGAGATATGCAATGTCGAATACTGCGGGGCGGTTCATGGAGCAGCCTTCCTTGGAAT
>CASBQH010000521.1 GCA_949127695.1 Synechococcales cyanobacterium PMM_0073 | reverse complement strand
TCCCAGTAGCGCAGCTCGCTTTCCCGCAGCGCCAGCTCAGTCTGCTGGCGCTCGGTCATATCCATGATGGCACCCAGCATCTGCACCAGATTGCCTGCTTCGTCATAAAGTCCTCTGCCGCTAGAAGAGAGCCAATGCAGGCTGCCATCTGGCCAAACCACCCAATATTCGGCCTGGAGTCGCGCCTGTTCTGCGGGAAGTTCGGCAAACCAAGGCGTCTGCCAGACCAAGCAACCTACCACCGACTCTGGCGTGAGTCCGGCAAAGTCAAGCGACATCTGGTTGACGCAAATCACCCGTCCTTCTGGCGTGAACAGACCCACAAACTGCTCGGTCGAGTCAAAAATGCTGCGAAACCGCGCTTCTGCCTCAGCAACCTGACGCTCTAGCGCCTGACGCTCCTGTTCATGCTGCTGCTCATCCAACCGTTGGGCAAGGGCAATTGCTGCCTGCTGTGCCAGAAATCTGACCGCCTGAAGCGAGTCCGGCGCAAAGCTAGAGTCTGGCTGCGCGTCTAGCTGGAGCTGCCGCTCTAAATACAGCAGCCCCAGCAGCCTACCTTTGGCCAACAGCGGCAGGCAGAGCGCAGCGACAGGGCGATGCTGCTGGAAATAAGCTTCGTTTGCCCAGTCAGGCTGCTCTGCCGGGTGGTGGATGACCTGCTCAGCCTGGGTTTGGGCGACCTGCCGCAGCCAGCTCAAGGGCAGCGCTCTTTCTACTTGTAGATCCATTGAATCTGCCTGTATATTGAGGTCTGCCAGATATTTACCAGGAGCGGTCAGACCCAGCGAACGGACGGAAGTTTCGATTGCCCAGTCCTCAGCCTCGCAGGCGACGAAGGCTACGGAGTCGGCCTCGCTCGACACCGCTCTTAGCAGCTGCGTCACAATATCTTGACGCTGGCTAGCCTCAGCGATGGCTTGGGCGGCTCTGGTTAAACTGGCAAGATCTGGCATATCTAACGTCTAGAATGAGCAAACTGAAAGATTGAGGGCGCAATGGATGGCGAACCTGGATTTCGGGAACTCTAAAGGCTCTGAATCTGAACTGCAAGTGAGTCAAGCTGCGCTCAACTTTCCCTAATTGCTGCAATCTACCTCTTTTTCTAGCTGGCCGCAGGCGCTAGCCCCTATTCTGAGGAATTTTGGATTAGTTAAAGTTAGTAAAAATTATTTTCTGCTCACAGCCTTTGTCTGAGGCATGATCTTCCTATTTTACGGAAGAGCTACCTTTCTAGATGGAAAATCAGCTTTCGCTGGCCGTAAGCTTAATTTAGATAATCCACCAATTGAGCTAAATCTGTCTTAAACTCAGCAGTTCTGAATCGTCCCCCTTGCAACCTCACTGAATTATGGCAGCGCAGATAAATATTTTAGCGGTAGATGATAAACCCGACAATCTGCGGCTTTTGTCCAAGATGCTAACGGGCGAAGCCTACAAAGTGCGGAAAGTGACCAGCGGCAGACTGGCCATAGAAGCCGCCCGCCTCAACCCGCCCGATTTGATTTTGCTCGATATTATGATGCCTGATCTGGATGGCTATCAGGTCTGTGAAGCCCTGAAGCAGCAGCCCGAAACCCGCGATATTCCGGTGATTTTCCTCAGCGCCTTGGATGATCAGGCCAATAAAGTCAAGGCTTTTGTGGCGGGTGGCGTAGACTACGTAACCAAGCCGTTTCAGCAGGAGGAGGTGCTGGCGCGCGTCAGAACGCATCTGCAAATTCGGCAGCTGAACCAATCGCTGCAAGCGCAAAACCTCCAGCTGCAAACCGAAGTCACGCAGCGCCAGCAAACCGAAGCCGAGCTACAAATCACGCTGCAAGAGCTGCGCGATACGCAGGCGCAGATCATTGTCAAAGAAAAGCTGGCTTCGCTGGGGGCGCTAATGGCTGGAATTGCCCATGAGCTTCGCAATCCGCTCAATTTCGTCAACAACTATGCCGAGGGTTCGGTAGAGCTATTGAACGAACTGCTGGAGGATCTCAACAGCACACTCAACGAGCCAGACTCTGCCGAACTCCAGGAAAGGCTGATTGAGCTACGCGACAATGCGCTGGCGATTCATCAGCATGGTCAGCGCGCCGAGCGGATTATTAATAGCATGATGCAACATGCCCGCAGCCTGCCCAGCGAGCAGCAGAGGGTTGCCCTGAATCAGCTGGTCGAAGAATCTTTTAAGCTGGCCTACCACAGCCGCCGCTCCAATCTGCCTGACTTTAGAGTGACGCTGAATGCGAACTATGATCCCAGCATTGGCCAGATTGAGCTATTCGCGGATTTGAGTCGGGCGCTGATCAACTTAATCGACAATGCCTGCTATGCGCTTTACAAAAAGCAGCAGCAGGACGCAGCCTTTCAGCCCATGCTGCAAATTACCACGCGCAGGCTGCCTAGCCAGATAGAAATTCGGATTCGCGATAACGGCACTGGCATTGATGCAGATGCTCAGAGCCGCATATTTGATCCGTTTTTTACCACTAAAGCCAATGAGGGCACGGGTTTAGGGCTTTCTATTGCCCATGATATTGTCGTGGGGCAACATCGGGGCAACCTCAGCGTCATTTCAGAACTCGATAATTACACGGAATTCACGCTGCTGCTGCCGCTGAATCTTCCATAGTTTCCCCCATGTCTTTGGCTCAACTTAAAGCGTAAATAATGGAGTGCCTCCAAACGATGCCGCCTCTAGGCAATTTGACTTGCCTCGTTATC
>CASBQH010000520.1 GCA_949127695.1 Synechococcales cyanobacterium PMM_0073 | reverse complement strand
GCGTTGCCCAGTCCCAGCCTTGCTCGGCAATTGCTGCGCCAATCGTCGCTGCCGAGCCGTCCTGCGAGTCGTTATCTACCACCACGACATGAAATTCTGGAAAGCGCTCGGTCTCGGCCACCAGAGACTGGAGGCAGGCTACCGCTAGCTCAGGCGTGCGGTAGTTGAGAATGATTACGCGCACCCGCCAGCGGGAGTTGGGTTGAGAAGCGTCAGCGATAGACATTGGCAAAGCAGGGTAGAGTCCAGCAGCTGGGTTTCAAGCTCGGTGCTGCCCACAGCTCAGTTTAGCCTAACCAGAATCTTGCCAGAACTTTGTGAAGCTTCACGGGGCAGGCGAGCAGATTTGGCAAAATTTCAGCAAGTTGCTAGCCCGTCAGGCGCTCTAAATAGCGTTCAATTAGCAAAATTGCCACAATATCGTCAATGGGGCGCGGCGGCTGGCGCATTCCCTGGGGGAGCAGCCGCGTCAGCCCTCTGGGGGGATACATCTGCCAGTAGCGGTCGCGTGCCTCCAGACTAGAATAGCGCTCGTCCACCAAGATCAGCCGCACTGGCTCGGCTCGTTCTGACAGCTGTTGCTTCCAGTCGGCGGAGCTAGTCTGGTTGCCCATGACCACCAGCGATACCGGAAAATCACGGCGCAGCTGGTCAATGACGGCAATTGTGCTCTCTGATTGCACCACCTCATGGTAGTAAAGCCGTCGATCTAGCCCCATAATTGCCAGACCGCACTTCTGACGCCCCGGATCAAAGCCGAGAATCACTGGCTGATCGGGGAAAGAGGCCGTAGACATGGAGAGTTAGCCGATGGTGAGACAGATGGCATCTAGACTTTAGAGCATCAACCTTAGCCTGTCTAGATCTAGGCTCCTCTCAGATTGTCCTAATTGGTGCGAAACAGGATCTGACCATCCTGAACCGCAATCAGCTCGATTTGAGCGCCCGCAATATAGCCATCTTCAGCGGCAACTGCCTTAACTTCTAGCTCGCCTTGGCTCTGCTGGAGCTGGGTAATAAAGTCAAGAATAGACTGGCGCTGATTGCCTGCAATGCTGACTGTATCATCCAGGATGCCAGCCTGTCGGGCGCGGAACTGAGCCGCCGCAATCAGCAGCAGCATCCGCTCGGTCAGCTTCGGGGGGGACATGGTGCTGGCATTGACGGTAGTGGCCGCAATCACCTCGCCTTGGCGAAACACGACTTGGTTGGGGGCAGCGGTCGCCACCACATCGACACAGGCTTCGCCCGCCAGCACGCAGGGTTCGCCCACCACATAGTTGCCCGCTGACATCACCCGCACCACGTAGTCTTGGCCGCTGGCAATTTGGCTGGCTAGTTGATCCACCTCTGTGGCCGAGATCCGAATCACCTGCCGACTCGAATCGCTCGTGCCGGGTTTAATAATTTGCGAGACCAGCTGATTGGCTCGCTGCAAGAGCTGAGCGATTGCTTGAGGAGCCGCATCAGGCTGATCGACCCGCAGCACGCCCCAGGCCAGCGTTTGGTTGCGAAACAGCGTCACGTTACCCCGGCGCAGATCTTCATATTCGCGCTCTAGGCTCACTTTCTGCTGATCGAGAAAGGCAATCTGGGTTTCCAGGTCTTTGAGCTGGGCTTCGCGGCTGCGGATCGCCTGATCCCGCTCGGCAATATCTTGATCGCGCTGGGCAATCTGGCCGCGTACCTCGTTCCGCTGCTGAATTAGAGCCTGTCGGTCTGTTTGCAGCGCCTGGATTTCGGAGCGGAGTTTGGCGGCCTGCTGCGAGACAGAGCCTAAGAGCTGCTGTGCCTGCCGAAACTGATTTTGGCTTTCACTTAGCCGCTGCTCTGCGCTCTTCAGCTGATTTTGGCTGGCGGTCTGCTGAGCGATCGCGGCTTTGAGCGATTGATTGGTTCGCTCTAGCCTGCGCTGAGCCGTGTTTTGCTGGCGACGCGCTGTTTTGAGCCGACTCTCGGCCTGCGTTTTCTGGTCGGCAGTTTCTTTGAGTTCGTCGCGGGCTGATTTCAGATTATCTTGAATCTCGTTTAGCTCAAAGACTCCCGTACGGAGCTGGTCGCTGACGGCAAACAGCAGGCCAAAGGTGGAGGCTGAAATTACGATGCCGGTAATGATGGTAATCAGCGTTGCGGTCTGGCGAGGGCGCAGATTAAACAGGCTGAGTCTGGCTTTGCCCACGCGCGTGCCCAGGCGATCACCTACAGTCGCAATCACCCCACCCAACACCAAAGCTGCCACAATCAAGACCAAACCTGTGGTCATCGCGTCTGAGAACCGATTCACATCCAGCGTACAGTATCCTAAACGAGAGAATGGCGTCAAACGGGCTGGTTTCAGTTTTTGATCTGGGTTTTTGATCTGGGTTTTTTAAGGGCGCACAGCATGAAGCTAGGCATGAAGCTACTCTGTATTAGCAACGGGCATGGCGAGGATGCGATTGCGCTGCGGATTTTGCAGGCGCTTCAGCAGCAGCCTCATCCCCCAGAAATCGTGGCGCTGCCGATTGTGGGCGAAGGCCATCTTTACCGACAGCAAGGGATTCCAATTTGGGGAGCCGCAGAGGCTGTGCAGGCGATGCCCTCTGGCGGCTTTGTCTATATGGATGGGCGTGAGCTGCTCCGCGACCTGCGAGGCGGCCTGCTGAGGCTGACGCTGGCGCAGCTCAAGGCCGTGCGGCAGTGGCGCTCGGTAGCTCAGCCCGGAGATTTGATCCTGGCTGTGGGCGATATTGTGCCGCTGCTGTATGCCTGGTGGAGCGGCGCAGACTATGCCTTTGTCGGCACGGCCAAATCAGACTATTACCTGAGAGACGAGCAGGGCTGGCTGCCGCGCCATTCTTGGCAAGAGCGCCTAGAATCCTGGTCAGGCTCAGACTATCTGCCCTGGGAGCGCTGGCTGATGGGGCGGCCTCGCAGCAAGGCGATCTTTCCCAGAGACAGCCTGACGGTGGCTGGACTCAAACGCTGGAAGCTGCCTGCCTTTGATCTGGGCAATCCGATGATGGACGGGCTGGAAGCCACAGGGCAGAGCTGGACGGGACTTCGCTCACCGGGAACAGCAGATTTGCCGCAGCTCAGCCTGCTGCTGCTGCCCGGTTCGAGGCCGCCCGAAGCCTACAATAACTGGCAGATCTTGCTCCAGTCGGTTTCGGCGCTGATCGCGGCCTTGGGCAATCGCTATCAGCTGCTGTTTTTGGCGGCGATTGCGCCCCAGCTTGAGCGTCAGCCGTTGCAGCAGGCGCTAGAAGCCTATGGTTGGCGACTGGCTGAAGCAGTCAGCCCGAACGCGGCTGATTGGCAAGCGGCTGATCAGCAATTTGAGCAATATCGCGGCAGGCTGATCATCACCTCGGCCTTTAATGACTGCTTGCATCAGGCCGATTTGGCGCTGGCGATGGCGGGCACTGCCACCGAGCAGTTTGTCGGCCTGGGGAAGCCCGTCTTCAGCTTTGCTGGGGCGGGCCCGCAGCTTACCCCCCGGTTTGCCGAAGCGCAGACTCGCCTGCTGGGCGCGAGCGTCACCTTAACTGAGCCAGCCCAGCTCGCGAGCGCAGTCGATCTGCTGCTGAATGATCCTGACCGTCTACAGCTAATTCAGGCCAACGGCAAGCAGCGCATGGGCAGTCCGGGCGCTGCGGCTCGGATTGCCGCCTGCTTAAGGCAGCTGACTTAATTCAACTGACTTGATTCAACTCAGCGCTAGAGTTTCAAGCCGTAGGAAAGCTAGGAAACCCATTACTAGCAGCGTTAAACCCATGATCTCAGCCAACGACCAGCGCGGCGTAAAGGAATATTCTGGCTGGCTCAACCGCTGCATTTCGCCGCGATAGTCATGGGCTGCTACCAGTAAATTCATTAGGCTTAAGCCAATCAGCAGCAGACTCAGCCCGTAGATCCAGGCTTCTGCATTGGGCGCAGCAGGAAGCAAGGCTCGAATAATTTGATCCAGCCCCACTCCGACGGCCATGAACAGGACGCTGCTGCGGATAAATGACAGCAGTGAGCGGTCGGCAGCAATTCGATTGCGCTCCCGCGCCAGCTCTGCTTGCAAGTCAGGTCGATCGAGAGGTTCTCTAGGGTCGTTCATGCCAACTACTCTGGCTCAAATCTCGGCTCCGGCTCCAGAGCTTGAATAGATACGAAGGATTGGCCGCTGGTCTCAATCTGGAAGCTCCAGGTGATCCCGGCGGCCAGCAGACAGCAGACAGCAAGACCGATCAGCACAGGTGGCCAGCCCCAAGCCTGTTGCAAAATTGGCAGCAGAAAAGTGCCAGCCACCGCCCCAGCCTTGGCGAAGGCAGCAGCAAAGCCCGACCCCGTGGCTCGAATTGCTGTGGGAAACAGCTCGCCTGACAGCAAAAACGTCGTGGCATTTGGCCCCGCATTCATCATCAGGTTAAAGATGCCAAATCCCAGCAGCACCACCAAAAATGCGCTGCGACTGCCCGCCGCCAGAAAGCTTGAGCCAGCCAGCAGGCTTAGCCCCACCGCCATGCCCAAAAAACCGATGATTTGTAGGCGGATTCGGCCTAGTCGTTCTATGAGCAGAATGGCGCAGAGAAACCCTAGAATCAAAACTAAATCGACTGCGGCAGCAGCTTGAGCCGCGTTCAGCTCCCGCACCATCAAATCGGGTTCTTCAGCGAAGGCCAATGCCGCAATCAGAACTGGGGTAAAAATGCCCAGGCCATAGGTGGCAATATCCTGCAAAAACCAGGGCGCTGAGGCCAGAATCAGGCCACGCCGATGCTCAGTACTGAACAGCGCGCCATAGGTGGGCGGCTCGCTCGGCGGCGGCTCGACTGCGGC
>CASBQH010000519.1 GCA_949127695.1 Synechococcales cyanobacterium PMM_0073 | reverse complement strand
GGCGGGCAGCAGCAGCGGGTGGCGATTGCGCGGGCGCTGGCGATGCAGCCCAAGGTGATGCTGTTTGACGAACCCACCTCAGCCCTCGATCCTGAAATGGTGCGCGAGGTGCTAGACGTGATGCGGACGCTGGCTGGCTCTGGGATGACAATGGTCTGCGTCACGCATGAAGTGGGCTTTGCCCGCGAGGTGGCTGACCGAGTGGTGCTGATGGCCGACGGTCTACTGGTAGAAGACTCGAAGCCAGACGAATTCTTTACCAATCCCAAGAGCGACCGCACTAAGCAGTTCCTGTCCCAGATTCTGCATTAGCCAGCGCCCCAGATTCATGCCAAGCTGGACGCCGCTGCCCACCCACGACGGCTCGTTTACTTTCTTTTCGACTGAGTTTAACGAGGCGTTTCATTCCAGTCAGGGCGCTCAGGCCGAAGCTTTTGCCAAGTTTGTTCAGGCGAGCGATCTGCCGGAGCGAGCCGGAGCGCCCCAGCTTTGCCTGCTAGATATTTGCTACGGACTGGGCTACAACAGTGCCGCCGCGCTAGAGAGCATTTGGGCAATTAATCCGGCTTGTCAGGTTTCGCTCTATGCCCTAGAGCTGGATGCCTCCGTGCCGCAAGCTGCCGTAGCAGCCGCGCTCACCCAGATTTGGCGACCCCAGACTCAGGAGATTTTACAGGCACTAGCCGCCGACTGCGAGTTTCACAGTGAGCGACTCTCGGCCAAGCTGCTGATCGGCGATGCGCGCCAGACGATTCAGCAAGTTCAGATCCAAGCTGACGCTGTTTTCCTCGATCCATTTTCGCCTCGGCGCTGTCCGCAGCTCTGGACGGTGGAGTTTTTGCAGCAGGTGGCGGCAAAGCTGAGCCGGACTGGACAGCTGGCCACCTACTCGCGCTCAGCCTCGGTGCGAACAGCGATGCAGCTAGCCGGACTGCGGATTGGCACTCTGCCGAGCTGCTCAGCGCAGCCGCATGAATGGTCAGAAGGGACAGTTGCGACGGCCAGCGAGGCGATTTGCCTGACGCCGCTCTCATTGATGGAGCAGGAGCATTTACAAACTAGAGCCGCAGTCCCTTACCGCGACCCCAGCTTGCAGGACTCAGCCGAGCAGATTTTGGCAAGGCATCAGGCGGAGCAGCAGCAGTCGGGACTAGAATCTACCTCTAGCTGGCGCAGGCGCTGGGGGATTCGCTAGCGGCGCAGGTGAAGCCTTACCAATGCCGTGAGCGACATTTGCGGTGCATAAACTCGGCAATAATTTGCTTTGAAGTGGGACGGCGATGGCAGCTGGCCGTCGTGACCGTGACCGCAACCGCAACCGGCTGAGATGACTCGCAGGCAGCTAGACTGAGCGCCACCCAGCGATCGCGGATCAGGCTGCGGATCAGCTCACCGGCAGTCATTTTCTCCTGAGCCAAAATGTCGCTCAAGTAGCGCTCAGTTTCACGATCAATTTCCTGGACGAATGCCGGAGCAAGTTCTTGACTCAGCATAGATTCACCTTGACCTCAGTCTATTCCTGGGCTTATGCGCTGATCGTAGCGGTATTGATTAACGGAGAGCGCCAGAGTCCTGCTTTTTTACTAATTTTCTTTATATTTATTCACGATTCTTCAAAGTACTTTGGCTAACGTTATCCCTTGCGATAGAGGAAATTCTGGATTTGTGGCGGAGAAGCGTATCGTCTCAGGGGGGAACACCGAATCTGGGGAGCCGCTTAAACTGAATACAATAAGATCATCGGGCGTTGGGCAGCAGAGCTTGACTCCCAAATTCTTTTTCTCAGACCTAACCCCGGAGATCACGCTTATGCAACCCACAGATCCCAACAAATTTACCGAGAAAGCTTGGGAAGCCATCGTGCGTACCACGGATATTGCCAAGCAGGCGCAGCACCAGCAAATTGAGTCAGACCACCTGATGCTGGCGCTCTTAGAGCAGCCCGAAGGCTTAACCATCAGCATTTTTAATAAGCTAGGGCTAAACGTGCAGCGGCTGCGCGACTATACCGAGCAGGCAATTGCCCGACAGCCGAAAATGTCGGGAGCAGGCAGCTCAGTCTATCTAGGGCGATCGCTCGATACGCTGCTGGATCGAGCTGAGGCATCTCGCAAAGCCATGGGCGACGACTTTATCTCAGTCGAGCATCTGCTGCTGGGCTATGCCCAAGATGAGCGATTTGGTAAAGCCCTATTTCGAGAATTTAAGCTCAGCGAAACCCAGCTGAAAGAGTCCGTTGAACAAGTGAGAGGAAATCAAAAAGTGACTGATCAAAATCCAGAAGGCAAATATGAAGCGCTGGAAAAATATGGGCGAGATTTAACCGAATCTGCCCGTCAGGGCAAACTCGATCCCGTGATTGGCCGAGATGACGAAATTCGCCGCACGATCCAAATTCTGTCGCGCCGCACCAAAAATAACCCCGTGTTAATTGGCGAACCGGGCGTGGGTAAAACCGCGATTGCCGAAGGTCTGGCGCAGCGCATTCTCAGCGGTGATGTACCGCAGTCGCTGAAAGACCGCAAGCTGATTGCGCTGGATATGGGGGCGCTGATTGCCGGAGCGAAATATCGCGGTGAATTTGAAGAGCGCCTCAAGGCCGTACTCAAAGAAGTGACTGAATCGAAAGGCCAGATCGTTCTATTTATTGACGAGATTCATACTGTAGTGGGCGCAGGTGCAAGTCAGGGGGCAATGGATGCCGGAAACCTGCTGAAGCCGATGCTGGCACGCGGCGAGCTGCGCTGTATTGGCGCAACCACATTAGATGAATACCGTAAATATATTGAAAAAGACGCGGCCTTAGAACGGCGTTTCCAGCAGGTCTATATTGATCAGCCCAGCGTTGAAGATACGATTTCAATTCTGCGTGGTCTCAAAGAGCGCTACGAGCTGCATCACGGCGTCACGATTTCAGATAGCTCGCTGGTGGCTGCCGCAACGCTCTCCAACCGCTATATTACCGATCGGTTTTTGCCAGACAAAGCG
>CASBQH010000518.1 GCA_949127695.1 Synechococcales cyanobacterium PMM_0073 | reverse complement strand
TTAGCGACCTCCGGTGCGGCTGGCGGTGCGGTTTTGGCAGCAGCAGCTGGCGCAGCTGGCGCGACAATGCGAGTGGGAGGAGGGACAAGTACAGATTTAGGGGTTGGATCAGTCATGGGTTCCGCTGGTGAGGAGGGTTCGGGGGCTGGATTGGCCTGAGCCTTCGTCTGCGATTGGGCAGACGAAGCCGATTTGGGCGAGTGAGAAGATGAATTTGAATCGGGACTCATAGAACCTCCTTGAGAACCTGCTTGACAGTGGCAGGATGTCCGCCTACCGTTGAGCACTACCTGGCAGAAGCGCAGATGGCCGGGATCGCGGCCAACCGCCCAGGGAGCCAGTCACAGCTGTACCGCTGACCCGTTAGCCAGACTCTAGACTCGCCCTCTAATTTTAGTGCGAAGCTGAGTCAACTCATGCAGTCTGGTGATTCGCTTTAGCAAATGTAAAACCGAATGCAAAATCCGCTGTGAGTTTAACAATAGGTTAGCATTCAGGCTGAAGCTTCCCTAAGGTCACTACGGTCAAATCTGCACTACGGTCAAATCTGCCGTCAGATTTAGTTAGGCGTAATCTCAGACCTGATCAAGTACCAAGAGTGATCCAGATGAGCTTGACCCAATTAATTCATCCATTTTGTTTATACAAACTCAGCCGCTGGCATCAGGGATATCTGAATGAAGAATTCTCTCAGGACTTGGATTACTCATACTAAATTACTCGATCAGAAATTGCCAATTTTAGGTAAAACAGATTTGGAGATTTGATTAAGCTGGGTTTAGTGAATATTTTTGCAGCTCATTTTACAATTTGGCCAATTTCGTCAATGGGGAAAATCTGTGTCTAATAAGCGTAATCGCTGGCTCAGCATTATTGTGATGTCAATTGGGCTAATAGCCTTTGTCGGGTTCTCGGTCGTGCTGCCGTTTAGCGGGGCGTTTCAGCAAAATCAAAGAGCCGCCGCGCCGCCGTCGCCCTCTCCGGGGCAGTCCCCCACTGCTGATCTAGAAGCTCAGGCCAAGGGCTATGAGATGGTGCTCCAGCGCGAGCCCGACAATCAGACGGCGCTGCGGGGCTTGGTTGAGACGCGGATTCAGCAGGGCAAGCTAGATACGGTGGTGGAGCCACTGCAAAAGCTGGCTGATCTCAACCCTGACCAGCCTGACTATCAGGTGCTGCTGGCGCAAACCAAGCAGCGGATGGGCGATCCAGAAGCCGCCGCCGAGCTTTACCGCATCACGCTCGAAAAGCATCCCGGCAACATTAGCGCTCTCAAAGGCATGAGCGATTTGCTGTTGGCGCAGGGTCGCCCAGAGGCGGCGGTTGGGTTGTTGCAAGATACGATTAAGACCGCAGACGAAGCGAATAAAGCGCAGCCTGGCACAGTCGATCAGGCGGCTGTGCAGCTATTGCTGGGCGAGGTCTTTGCCCGCCAAGATCGCTTTGATGAAGCAATTGCCACTTACAACCAGGTGAGTCAAGCCAACTCAGAAGACTTTCGCCCAATCTTGGGCAAGGCCATTGTGCTGCGGGCGCAGGGCAAAACCAGCGAGGCTGAGCCTTTGTTTGCCTCAGCCACAGCGCTGGCTCCGGCGCAGTTTAAGGATCAAATTACCAAGTTGGCAACTGCACCTTCGCCCAGCCCCGCCGCCAGTCCAGAAGCGGCTAGCCCTGCGGCCAGTCCGGCAGCTAATCCAGAAGCCAGCCCAGAAGCGAGTCCAGCGCCAGCTAGCCCAGCCCCTTCGCCCTAGTCGCTCTCACTCCTCGCCTAGATAGGCTTTGCGGACGGTTTCGTTCACCTGGAGGGCTTTGGCTTCTCCGGTCAGGACAATTTCGCCGGTTTGCAGCACATAGCCTCGGTCGGCTACGGTGAGCGCCATCCGGGCGTTCTGCTCAACCAGCAAAATCGTCATGCCTTCGGCGCTAATTTCTCGAATAATTGAGAAAATCTGACTGACCAGCATGGGAGCTAGTCCCATGCTGGGTTCATCGAGCAGCAGCAGCCGGGGACGCGCCATCAAGGCTCGACCAATTGCCAGCATCTGCTGTTCGCCGCCGCTGAGCGTGCCGCCTTTTTGAGCAATCCGCTCTTTAAGGCGCGGAAATAGCCCAAACACATGCTCCAGATCTGACTTAATGCCCGGTCGGTCGCGCCGCTGAAATGCGCCCATCTCCAGATTTTCCAGCACCGTCATCCGGGGGAAAATCATTCGGCCTTCTGGGCTTTGGGCGATGCCGAGCCGGACAATTTCCTCGGTAGAGATCATGTTGAGATCGCGGCCCTCAAACAAGATCTGCCCCTGCTTGGGGCGCAGTAGACCTTGAATGGTGCGGAGCGTCGTGGTTTTTCCAGCACCGTTGCTGCCAATCAGCGTCACCACCTCGCCCGCTTTGACGCTGAGCGAAATGCCCTTGAGCGCCTCAATATTGCCGTAGTAGCTATGCACATCTACCAGTTCAAGCATGGGTTCCTTTGCGTCGGTTATTCTTCGTTGCTGGCGCTCTGCTCAACTCTGCCGTTGAGCTGCTCTGGTGCTGGTGCGGCATCCGGCTGATCTGGATCCTCTTTGCCCAAATAGGCTTCAATCACGCGGGGGTTGGCGCGCACTTCGTCGGGTGTGCCCTGAGCAATTTTGATGCCATATTCCATGACGCTGACCCGATCAGAGATGCCCATCACCACCTTCATGTCATGCTCAATTAGCATGACCGTCAAGTCCAGCTCGTCGCGGATGCGGTAGATAAACCGGGTCAGGTCGGCAGTTTCGTTCGGGTTCATGCCCGCAGTGGGTTCATCTAGCAGCAGCAGCTTGGGGTTGGAAGCCAGAGCACGAGCAATTTCTAGTCGCCGCTGATCGCCGTAGGGTAGGTTTTTGGCTGATTCTTGGGCGCGTTCAGTCCCCAAGCCCACATAGTCAAGCAGGCTGAGCGCGGCGCGACGGGCGGCAGCTTCTTCGGCCATCACTTTGGGCGGGCGCAGCAGCGTACCAATTAGGCCAGTCTGCATTCGGCAGTGACGCCCTACCAGCACGTTTTCCAGCACCGTCATGTTGCTAAACAGGCGAATGTTCTGGAAAGTGCGGACAATGCCGTAGCGCGTCAGCTGGTGGGGCGGAGTGCCGGTAATTTCTCGGCCTTCAAAAAACAGCCGACCGGCGCTGGGCAGATAGAGGCCGGTGAGCATATTAAAAAACGTAGTCTTGCCCGCGCCGTTTGGGCCAATCAGGCTGGCAATCATGCCGGGTTCGAGCGTCAGATCGACCGCATTCACCGCCACCAGACCGCCAAACCGCATCGTCAGCTGCTGGGCTTCGAGTAAACTCATCAGGCGCTCCTTATATCTGCAAGCGAGTCGTTGGCGGCTGGGTCAGCTTCATGCAGCTCTGCCTTACGGCGGGCGCTGGGTACTAGCCCTTCTGGCCGGACAATCATCATCGTCACCAGCACCAGCCCGAACAGAAATAGCCGCATCTGGATCGGGTCCAGGCTGGTAGCAATGAAGTCACGCAGCGCCGGATTGCTGATGTTGGGCAGCACCGAGGTATTCAGTAAACCCTTCAGCACTTCGGCTAGCTTGGGCAAATAGAGTCGGTCTGCCGACATGATGATAATGCAGCCCAGCAGCACGCCGACCATATTGCCCAAGCCGCCTAAAATCACCATGCAGAGAATGATCACCGAAACCGAAAAGTCGAAAACGCTGGGAAAAATGGCGGTAATGTAGGC
>CASBQH010000517.1 GCA_949127695.1 Synechococcales cyanobacterium PMM_0073 | reverse complement strand
TAGAGATAACAAGACTGAGCCTGGGGCTGCTGAGGTCATTCATGTAAATAAGTTAAACAGGAATTCAGGCAAACCCCAGAAATCTGAACTAAAGCTTAAAACCAACTTGTTATAACAATAGTATTCAAATTGACCATCTGAGACTTCTAAACCGTTTATTCTACATTTGGATATATCGATGTGAACCATCGCGGCAGCTGATCAATGAGATTCAATCGGCAAAATCTATGAGTAAGGCAAAGCAGTGGAATGGGGCTGAGTACGGCGGCTTAGGGTATGAGTTTGACCCGCAGTGGTTGCTCACACCTGCTCAGCAAGTCTTGCAGGCTCAGCTGATTGAGGTTTGCGCCACGACTTTGCGCCCCAATGCGGTAGATTCTGATCGCAACTTAGTTTATCCCCGCAAAAACTTTGAGGCGCTGGCTGCGCTGAGGCTATTGGGGCTGTTTGTGCCCAAAGACTGGGGCGGATTGGGCGAAGATCATACCTGCGCCGCGATGGTCGTGGAAACGATTGCCCGCTACGGCTGCCCCAGCACGGCGATGTGCTACACGATGCATCTGGGCGCAACGGCAGCGGCGCTGTTTCGGTCGCATCATAATCCCGAGCTACAGCAGCTTTTGCAGCGATTGGACGCAGAGGTGCTGATTGGCACGCTCTCTTATTCCGACCCCGAAACAGGCTCACATTTTTGGTATCCGGTTTCTTCTAGGGCAGAGGCAGTTGACGCAGGCTGGCAGGTCTCAAAAAAGGCATCCTGGACAACCTCGGCTGGGTTTGCCGACTGGTATATTGTCCAGACCACTAGCCCGGAGTTTGCGGGCAACTACGCCGATTTGTCCTGCTTTTTGATCTATGCCGACGAGGTGAAAGCCGAACCCCATAAGTGGGACGCGCTGGGGCTGCGGGGCAATCAGTCGGGGACATTACTGGTGGATGGCGTATCGGTGCCGCGCTCGCGGATGGTGGGGCCAACTGGAGACGGCATAGCCTCCAACGATGAAATTGTCGATCCGTTCTTTTTGCTCTGCTCTTCGGCCTGCTGGAACGGGATTGCTCTGGGCGCGATTGACATTGCCAAGCAGCATGTCACTCGCAAAAAGCATGTCGATGTCGGGATGCGCGTGGCCGACTACCCGACGATTCAAGACTACTTTGGCGAAGCGATTATTGAAACCAACGCCTGCCGCTCATTTACCTTTTCAATGGGTAAGCTGATGGATGATTTGACTGATCACTGCGACTGGTCAATTCATTCTGACTTAGCGGCGCTGCCCCGCTCGGTCTATTTGCCCTGGTACTGGCAGATCAAGTTTGCAGCAGCCAAAAACGTGGCGCAGGTGGGCGACAAGATGCTTCATGCCTGTGGCGGTTCAGGCTTCAAAAAAGATATGGAAATTGAACGCTATCTGCGCGACGGTAAAGCGGGCTGGGTGATGGGTCCTACCAACGAAGTGCTGCGGCAGTTTGTCGGTAAGCTAGCGCTACTCGGATTCGGGGCGCTCGACTATTGGAACCAGAATGTGAATGAGCGAGTGTTGCATAACGAGGTGAAAAAGCTGGATGTAGAAGGCAAGCGGCGACTGGCGGCTCAGCTTTTGGCAGAGGTGGAGCAGGCAGAGGTGGTGGAGCCGCCGCTCCGAGCGCCTGCTGTAGTGGGCTAAGGCGAGGGAAGCAATGGTTGCGACCTTAAACAAGGCAGTCACTAACGGGCAGCTAGGGCAGGCGGTCGCAGAATATTGGATTGCGCCCGCGACGGCAGTTGCCTATCTTGTCAAAGCGGGGCAGTATATTCAGATTCTGGATGTGGCAGGTAGCCAATGTTCAGATCTGCTGGTGTTTGCG
This sequence comes from Synechococcales cyanobacterium PMM_0073, assembly GCA_949127695.1. GTDB lineage: Bacteria > Cyanobacteriota > Cyanobacteriia > Elainellales > Elainellaceae > Elainella. Next base: position 9,419 of record CASBQH010000517.1, on the reverse strand, counting down.
GGTGATGATTATAGCAAACAGCTCGACGCAACCGTGACGCGGACGCTGAATGGTGTCACAATGCCGCAGGCTGGGGTACAGCGCAAATATTTTGATCAAGGGATGCAGCCGCTGTTTGAGGTGATTCAGGATACCTGCGGACGGCATGATAATTTTCTCTTGGCCTGCACCGCTCGCTACTACGAAGACGCGGGTTATCCGGGGCATCCCAGCTGTAGCGAAAATTTTAATCAGGTGCTGCAACCTTACGGCATCGCGCCACGCTTAGGCTGGAGTGCCATCAACTTTTTTTATAATACAGCAGTTATAGATCAAGATATTATCGGCGGCGAATCTTGGTCGCGTCCCGGCGACTATGTGCTGCTGCGCGCCAGTCAAGATCTGCTCTGCGCTAGCTCCTCCTGCGCGGATGACATTGATGCCACCAACGCTTGGCAACCCACCCCGATTCTGATCCGGATCTACGAGGCCGAGCAGCAGTTTCCTCCAGCAATTGGCCGCCATCTTTTTGCCAATGCGCCGCCGCAGCTCACACAGCCCAGCGGTTTTACAGCAGCAATTCAGCAGCATACCAGCCATATTGTTGAATACAACGGCTTCTGGGTGCCGAACAGCTTTGCCAATCATGGAGTGCAGGCCGAATATTGGGCGCTACGAGAACGAGTGGCGATCGTGGATCTTTCAGCGCTGCGGAAGTTTGAGGTGACGGGTCAGGATGCGGCTGAGCTAATCCAGATTGCCTTCTCACGGGATATCAGCAAGCTAAGCCGAGGGCAATCGGCCTATGGATGTCTGCTGAATCATCACGGCGGCATCATTGATGATGGGATTGTATTTCACTGTGGCAATAGCTTTAGATACGTCGGCAACTGCGATACGAACCTGGATTTGCTGCGCCGAGTCGCCGCTCAGCATCAGCTCGCAGTCGAGATTCAGCCCTCTAGTCATCTGCTGCATAATTTGGCGCTGCAAGGCCCCTGCTCTCGCGAAATGCTGCGTCCGCTGCTAGATTTTGATTTGGATCAGCTGGGGTACTTTCAGTTTGCGGCGGGTCGGCTGGCCAATATTCCGGCAGTTGTTTCGCGCACGGGCTACACGGGCGAACTGGGCTATGAGCTGTTTGTGCATCCAGATGATGGCACTGCGCTCTGGCAGATATTACTCCAAGCAGGTAAACCTTACGATCTGCTGCCGCTGGGAATGCTGGCGTTAGATCGCGCTCGGATTGAGGCGGGTTTGCTGAGCGCTGGCCGCGAGTTTGATGATCTGACTTCGCCCTATCAAGCTGGCATCGGCTGGGCAGTATCGCTGAAAAAGCCGCAGATGATTGGCAAAGCAGCATTGGAGGCGATCAAGCCCCGTCCGCCATTCGTCGCGGTGGGGCTGACGCTAGCGGGCAACGAAGTCGCGGCGGCAGGGCAATGCGTCCATCCAATTGGCGAGCGCTGGCGAGTTGGCAAAATTACCAGCGCTACTTTTTCACCGATTCTGAACCGCAGCATTGCGCTGGCTCAAGTTGTGCCGGAATATGCCGCCATCGGCACAGCGCTGGAGGTTGGATTTCTGGATGGATTGAAGCGGCGCATCCCAGCTGTGGTGGGCACGCTCGCCGCCTATGACCCCACCAAAAGCCGAGTAAAGTCATGATCTGGATCGCTCCAAACTGCCGCTACTGGGACATTGCAGGGATTGATGGCTTGCAGGTGGCAAAGCAGCTGTTTGGGGCAAAGATCGACCGCATTGCCCCGTTCCAGTCGCTCGAAACCCAGCTTGATGGCGCTGATTGCTCGGTGCTGCGGCTCTGCGAAGCCAACTTTCGGATTGGCTGGACGGGCGAACCAGCAGTGTTTTTGGCCATCATGCAGCCGCTGCTGAGTCACAAAATTTGGCTGAAGCAGTTTAACTGGTTGGCCGTGCTGCGGCTGCGCGAAACTGACGGCTGGCACGACTTCGACTGGGGCAGCATTGCCGTCGCCAAACCGCCGCATCGCCTGAGCGGATTGGCCGATCACTGCGCGGCTCCAGCTCGACTCAACGGCAAGGCGCTGCTGATTTGGCGGCATTCGGTGCTGGGTGAGCCAGCAGTTGAGTTCCAGATGGCAACCTGCGATCAGGCGGCCATCAAAATTCAGCTAGAATCCGCCCTGCCGCTTAAAATCTGAATGCTGCCCAATCCGATCCACTCCCCAACCACTGAATGACCTCGTCTCAGCCGCTGCACCTGATCATCTCTGAAAAACTGCGCTACCGGATCACCCAGGGCGACTATCCGTCTGGCGCGCAAATCCCCAGTGAATATCAGCTGATGGCCGAATTTGAGGTGAGCCGGATTACGGTGCGGCGAGCGATTGCCAATCTGGTGCAGCAGGGGTTGGTGATGGCGCAGCAGGGGCGGGGCGTATTTGTCACACCGCAGCAAAAAGTCACCTATTCGCTCTCCAGCCCGATGGTATTTTTTGAGGCGGATATGGCGCGGCAGGGCGTGGTCAGCACAATTCAAAATCTGGTGTTTGAGTCAATCTTGCCGCCCGTGCAGGTGCAGAATCTGCTGGAGTTGCCCAAACGCAGCCAAGTCTATTTTCAAAAAAAGCTGCTGTTGCTCAACGGTGCGCCGGTTGCGGTTGATTTGAGCTATACGCTGCATCGCCTTGGCAAAACGCTGGCGCGAGATCTGAAGCGACAGATGACCTTTCCGATGCTGGAGCAGCATGGCGTGATGATCGACCGGATTGAAACGGTGATTGAATCAACCCATGCCAACCCTGAGATCAGTGACTACCTCGACGTGCCGCTGGGGCATCCGCTGATTTGCTACTCCTACAGGGCTTTTAATGATCAAAACCAGCCGATTGTCTGCGGCGAGGCGCTCTCTAGAGGCGACCGACTCTGCTATTCGGTGGTAATTCGGCGGGATCAATCACCTGATTAGCGGCTGGGCATTAGCGGCTGGGCATCCCCGGAATCCAGTCTGTACCGGCGAGTGGGAGTTGCGCCATCGCCGCTGCTTCTAGCGTCAGTGCAACCAGATCCTCGCGCTCCAGATGATGCACGTTCTGTTTGCCACAGGCGCGGGCAATTGTGGTCAGCTCCATCGTTAGCGTATTGAAATAGTTCCGCAGCCGCGCTGCCCCCACCTCCGGCTCCAGCCGCTTTTCCAGAATTGGATCTTGGGTGGTAATCCCAACGGGGCATTGCCCGGTATGACAGTGATGGCAGTAGGTCGGCGCAGTCCCCATCTTCACGTAGTCTTCAATGGCTGGATGATGTTCGCCGTCTTGCAGATAGGTTTCGCTGTTGCAGCCCAGCGCAAACAGGACGCCCTGCCCAATCGAAACCGCATCTGCGCCCATTGCCAGCGCCTTCGCCACATCTGCACCCGTCCGTATCCCACCTGAGACAATCAGCTGCACCTGGCCTTTCATATTCATCTCCTCCAGCGCATTCACCGCCTGCCGCACTGCGGCCAAGGTTGGGATGCCGACATGCTCAATGAACACGCTTTGGGTCGCTGCCGTGCCGCCCTGCATCCCATCGACCACCACTACATCGGCTCCGGCCTGCACCGCCAGCTTCACGTCATTGAAGGGGCGAGAAGCGCCAACTTTCACGTAGATTGGCTTTTCCCAGTCGGTGAGTTCGCGCAGCTCCTGGATTTTGATCGTTAAGTCGTCAGAGCCTGTCCAGTCCGGGTGACGGCAAGCCGAACGCTGATCGACTCCGGCGGGAAGAGTTCGCATTTCGGCCACTCTGGGATTAATTTTTTGCCCCAGCAGCAGCCCACCGCCGCCCGGTTTTGCGCCCTGACCAATCACGATTTCAATTGCGTCGGCTTTGCGGAGATCGTTGGGATTGAAGCCGTAGCGCGAGGGTAAGCATTGGTAGACCAGCGTTTTAGAAGAGAGGCGCTCTTCTGAGGTCATGCCGCCATCGCCGGTTGTGGTGCTGGTGCCAAGGGCGGTGGCGGCGCGGCCTAAAGCTTCTTTGACATTGGCCGACAGCGAGCCAAAACTCATGCCCGCAATCGTAATCGGGATCTCTAGCTCAATCGGACGGCTGGCGTAGCGAGTTCCCAGCAGCGTTTTGGTGCTGCATTTTTCGCGGTAGCCTTCGAGCGGATAGCGGGTGAGCGACGCGCCCAAAAACACCAGATCGTCGAAATGCGGCAGGCGACGTTTAGCTCCCAGGCCGCGAATCTCATAGAGACCATGCTGAGCCGCATTTTGAATATAGGAAATAATAGTTGGGTCATAGCCTGCTGAGGCTTCAAGGGAGAATAGCTTGGGAGATGCGTTTTGCATGGTTTGGAATCAGTAGTTTGCGATAGTTTGCAGTAAATAGGGCGTAAATTGGCTAGTAATCTTGCTGAGCGTCAATGTTCCAGTGGTAGAGCTGCTTGGCGGAAGCCACTCGCTTAAATTCTTGGGCGCTGTAGTCAAATTCTGCCTTTGAAAGCAATTCTGTGACTACGGCATAGTCGCTGGCCGTCATTGGCTCTAGCTGGGCATCTGCTCCCAACGACTTGATCTGCCCCCGCACGTAAATTACGGCTTCATAGAGCGAGTCGCCCAGCGCGTCCCCAGCATCGCCGCAGACCACAATCCGCCCCGCCTGCGCCATAAAGGCCGAGAAGCTGCCGACATTGCCGCCCACCACAATATCGGCTCCCTTCAGCGAAATGCCGCAGCGCAGGCTAGCATCGCCGTCGATTACCAGCAGTCCCCCATGCGCCGACGCGCCTGCCGAAACGGAGGCAAATCCTTTGACCTGGACGCGCCCCGACATCATATTTTCGGCCAATCCCGGCCCCGCGTTGCCGCGAATGGTGACGCTGGCTTGCTGGTTCATCCCGGCGGCGTAATAGCCCACATGGCCGTCAATCTCGACGGTGATTGGCGCATCAAGCCCGACAGCTAGATTGTGACAGCCATTGGGATTCAAAATCTGAACATGATTTTGGGTAGGCTGATGCAGCGTCTGATTCACTTCGCGCAGCGATAAATCGGCCAAATCTAGCGTTAAACCCGTCAAACTTTCTGTCAGACTTTCCATACATATATCTCCTCTGGGACTGGCTCATAGATGCTGGCATCGTGAATATTGGGCAGATGCGCCAGCGAACGAAACTCAGAGGCAATCGCTACATAGTCATCTGTTTCGGCGACCACCGCAGGCTTGCAGGCAAAGGCATCGCGCACCAGCGCCAGCTTGTCATCCGTGCCCATTAAAAAAGTATAGAAACCGTCGAGTTCGGTGAAGCCTTTTTGGAGCGCGGTTTCTAGGTCGTCGCCTTCGCGCATCCGCCATTCTAAAAACCGGCAGGCAGCCTCAGTATCGTTGTCAGTTTCAAACTGAATGCCCTGTGGCTCAAGCTGGCGACGAATCTGGTGATGATTGGAGAGCGCGCCGTTATGCACCAGACAGAAGTCTTCGCCTGCGGTAAAGGGATGGGCGTGAGCCGGGGTGACGGCAGATTCAGTCGCCATCCGGGTATGACCGACCAGATGTGTACCCTTGAGCGCCTGAAAGCTGTAGCGATTGCACAGCTCAGCCGCGTTACCTGTATCTTTATACAGATCAATACTGCGTCCGACTGAGAGTAAATATAGCGTTGGATGGCTTTGCTTTAGCCATGCTTTAATTTCGGCAGGCGCAATCTCAGCTGTGAGTACGGCATGATTCTCCTGTGCCTCCAAGGTTAGATTCATGCCAAACCGCTGACGAAATACCTGAATCAATTCTCCCCAGTCAAATATTGCTTGGCCTGAATAGAGGCTGTACTTGCGCCGCTCGCCCGCAAGCTGACTGGTAAAGACCGCCAGACCCGCCGAGTCGGGGCCACGTTCGCTCATGCCAATCAGCATTGGCACCATCCAGGCTCCGAGAGATTCGCGCAGTTCAGGCTTTTTGATTAGCAGTCCGACAATTCCACACATAGATTTATGGGGTAATGTTGATTGATTGAAAGAGAACTAGAAAAACTCCAGGTAGCGTTCAACTTCCCAGTCCGAGACATGCCGCATATATTCCACCCATTCCATCCGCTTTAACGTGATAAATTCATCAGCCAACTCGCCCAATGCGTCTGTAATCACCGGATCTTGCTCTAGCGCATTCAGCGCCTCATCCAGATTTTGCGGCAAGATGCCAATGCCTTTGGCGCGGAGTTCTGCGAGCGAAAAATCATAGAGGTTGACGTTTTGGGGTTCGCCGGGATCAAGCTGTCGCTCGATGCCGTCTAGCCCTGCCGCAATCGTGACTGCTGCCGCCAGATAGGGATTGCAGGAGCCGTCCGCCAGTCGTAGCTCTAGCCTACCGCCCGGAATTCGCACCAGGCTAGAGCGGTTGTTGTCGCCGTAGCTGATATAGGCGGGTGCCCAAGTTGCGCCACTCAGCGCTCGTCCCACTACCAGCCGCTTGTAGGAATTGACCGTCGGGGCACAGAGGGCAGTCAGGGCAGGCGCATGGGCGAGCAGTCCGCCCAGAAAGTGATAGGCCAGCTTGGAAAGGCTGAGGCCATTGGGATCACTCGCATCTTCAAACAGGTTGCGCTTGCCGTCTGAAATCGACAGGTGCATATGCATCCCTGTGCCCGTGCGGTTGGCAAATGGCTTCGGCATAAATGAGCAGATTAAGCCCATCTCTTTGGCAATTTCAGAAGCTGCCATTTTGAAAAACACGTAGCGGTCGGCGGAGGTGAGGCAGTCGCTATAGGTGTAGTTCACCTCAAACTGACCGTTGGCATCTTCGTGATCAATCTGATAAACATCAAACCCGGCGATTTGCAGGCAGTCTACGAGCGCTTCAATGAAAGCGCGACTGCGCGAGAGTCCTTTGTAGTCATAGCAGGGTTTATCTAGTTTATCTGTAGCGTCAGCCGGATGGATCTGGCCTCGCTCGTCGCGGCGCAGCAGCAAAAACTCCGGCTCCAGCCCTGTATTTAGACTCCAGCCCTGGGCGCTCAGCCGCTCAATCTGCTGCATCAAAATATGGCGCGTATCGTAGGCATAGGGTGCGCCGTTGACATGGCAAACGCAGGCGATGCGGGCAAATCCCGGCATCCAGGGCACCAAAGACAGCGTGCTCGGATCGCCAATCGCCATCAGGTCAGGGCTGTTGGGCTGCATCCCCATGCCCCAAATCGCAAACCCGGCAAACCCAGCGCCGGGATTCAAAATATCCTCATAGTGCGACGCAGGCACCGCCTTGGTTTTGGCCGTCCCGTTCATATCCACAAACTGTGCCAGAATAAACTTTACCTGGTTATCGCTGAGAAACTGCTGGGCTTCAATGGGTGTCATATGGCTATTTGCTCCTGAGTTAAGCTATTCATTCCAGCGGCCTCGCCCCCCAGTTCGGCGGCAATCTCCCAGAGCGTCTGCCAAACATACTCACCAAACGTGCCGTCACACCAGATCCGGTAAAAGGGCTGGCCTGAGCGCTGGTCGGGCAGGAGCGTCACCGCCACGCCAATCATTGTGGTGAGCAGCACCGGACGCTGGGCTAAATCTAGCGCCCGCAGGTTGATGCTGCAAGTCTGCGCCATCAGCTCATAGAGCAGATCGCCCCATAGCGCCACCGCAAAATCCTGACGCAGCACCGGGTAGACTCTGGCTGGAAAGCTCTGCTGATCGAAATACTGCTGACTTAAATTCAGCGCAATTTGACTGTCAAACTGATCTTCAATCAAAAACTCGCTGAACCCCAGCCTTGCCACCAACCCGCCATCGCTCAGCGGCAGCCAGCAGTTCGGCTGTGCGGGGATGCTGACGCCCTGTTCGGCCAGCCAGTCTGCGGCATGGCTGCCCTTGACGCCAAAGCGGGTCAGGCTGGAGAGGTTAATCAGTCGCAGGCTCGTGGGTGGGTTCATATGGCCACCTCCTGCCGCTGAGCGCTCTGCTGCCGCAGGTTTTGCGGATCGTAGAAAGGCGTTGGGCAGACGGTCGCCATCACCAGTGAGCCATCGGTGCGGCGGATCGTAAACCGCTGGCCAAGCTGCGCCATTTCAGGCAGAAGGTAGACTAGCCCAATATAGCGATTCAGCGTCGGGCTAAATGCAATGCTGGTGACTCGTCCAGCAATCTCACCCTGCTCAATAACCAAGTGGCATTCCTGCGGCGGCTGACCTGACATAGGGCGATCCAGCATAAATCCGACCAGCTTTTGCGACGGCGTTCGGTTCGCCATACTTTGCAGGCTGCGCTGACCGACAAAAAACGGCTTCTCCGACTTCACCGCCCAGCCTAGATTTGCCTCTACCGGAGTCGTTAACCCATCTGTATCCTGCCCAATAATCAAATGCCCTTTCTCTAATCGCAGCAGCCGCTGCGCTTCCACCCCAAACGGCTGAATCTGGTAGTCTGCACCAGCCTGCATCAGCGCATCCCACAGCGCCACAGCCTGATTTGCGGCCACATGAATTTCGCAGCCCCATTCGCCGACAAATCCCACCCGCATCAGAATAGCCGGAATTCCAGCAACCTCAGCCTCGCGCACCGCTAAATAGGGAAAACTCGCCCAGTCCAGATCGCTGAGCTGCGCCAGAATCGCCTGCGCCGATGCGCCCGCCAAATTCACGGCGGCTCTAGCGCCCGTCAAACTAACCAGCCCGCAGTCCATCCGCCAGATTATGTTCAGCCGGGACAGCTCGCGGTAGACCGCAGCAGATCCAGAAGTCGTCGTCGTGAAATAGAAGCGTTCGGCATCCAGGCGACCAATTACGCCATCGTCGATGATGACGCCGGTCTCATCCAGCATCAGCGCATATCGCGTCATGCCGACCTTGAGATTGGCATAGCGCCCGGTGTAGACTCGCTCCAGAAACCCAGCCGCCTGTGCGCCGCGAATCTCCAGCTTGCCCAAGCTGCCCACGTCAATTAAGCCTACCCGCTGCCGCACCGCCTCCACTTCGCGACGAATGCAGTCCGCCCGATCCAGCTTGCCCTGCTGATAATATTCAGGTCGCTGCCAAGCTCCTGCCTGCATCCACTGGGCATTGAGTGCGACATGACGGGAATGAATCGGGCTGCGACGCTCTGGGGTAAAGCCACGTCCGGCCAAGTGGGATAGCGGCACCGGATGAAAGAACGGGCGGGCTGTCGTTGTGCCAATGACTTCTGGTGAAACGCCCTTGATCTGTGCCAAAATCCGCAGCGCGTTCATATTGGAATGCTTGCCCTGACTTGGCCCCATTCCCACAGTTGTATACCGCTTTAGCAGCTCGATATTATCAAATCCTTCTTGAGCCGCATGATAAAAATCTTTCAGCTGCAAATCCTCATCGAAATCCACAAAATTCTTGCCCTTGGGATGCGGCACAATCGGCCAAGGATGAGAAGGCGATTCGGGATAGCTGCGATCTGGCGACAAATCTAGCGGCAGCAGCTCAGCGTCCAGTAAACCCAGATAGGTTGCCGCTGCCG
>CASBQH010000516.1 GCA_949127695.1 Synechococcales cyanobacterium PMM_0073 | reverse complement strand
TTCTAGGGCAGACTTGCCGGTTTTGGAATGTACGTCAGTTGGGATGCCGCGCCCGTCGTCGATTACGGTCACGGAGTTGCCGGGGTTTAGCGCCACCTGAATATCGGTGCAGTAGCCCGCTAGCGCCTCATCAACTGAGTTATCGACGACCTCATAGACCAAGTGGTGCAGCCCGCGTGGGCCGGTACTGCCAATATACATGCCGGGTCGCTTGCGGACATGCTCAAGTCCTTCTAGAACCTGGATTTGATCAGCACCGTAATCTGTTGTCATGGATGAAGCGCTCCGCATGCAGCTTGAAAGAGAGTGGATGAACTTATGAACTTAGCTAGATGACCCTGAAAGACAGCTGTGGCAGACCCTCGAAATTAGAGAGCCGAACCGGACAATTCTCGAACTGAAGCCGTCTTTGAGCTTGAGACACTAAAATATATCAAAATTCTAACACAAAAGCCTTAACGGCGATTTTAGACAGCTCTGAAGTGAGTTTTTGGATCGAGATGGATCAAAATGGTTTGTTAGAGATTCCTCATATCTGATCTGAATATTAGAAGCAACCTAAAACATGTCGAATTTGAGTTCTATGCCGTCTCGCTTGTCGTACATTTGTACTAAATTCTGTCCTTCCCATTTTACTCTAGAGAAATGGAGATGACCGCTAATTTTGATCCAATTTCTGTTTCACCTGCTGGCTCGCTGCCCAATAGCTCGCTGATTGTGATCTGTGGTGCCACAGCGACGGGCAAATCAGGACTGGCCATGGCGCTGGCCGAGCGGCTGAATGGGTTGATTTTGAGCGCCGATTCGCGGCAGGTCTACCGGGAGTTTGACATTGGTACGGCCAAGCCCAGCCTCAGCGACCGCCAGCAGGTGCCTCATGCGCTGATTGACATCTGTGAGCCAACGCTGACGCTGACGCTGGCTGACTATCAGCAGCAGGCGCGCCTCTGTCTGAGCCAAGCTGCCGCTCAGCCCTTAACTCAGCCCTTAACTCAGCCCTTGCTGGTGGGCGGCACCGGACTTTATATTAAGTCGATTGTGCGGGGTCTGTTGATTCCCAGAGTTGCGCCTCAGCCAGCATTGCGGGCGCAGTTTCGCGAGTTGGGGCAGCCGTTTTGCCATGCGCTGCTGCGGCAGATCGATCCGCCTGCTGCGGCCAAAATTCATCCGCATGATCCGGTGCGGACGCAGCGGGCGCTGGAGGTGTTTTACGTCAGCGGACGCCCGATTTCTCAGCAGCAGGGCGAGCAGCCGCCCAACTATCCAATTTTGCAGCTTGGCCTCGACTGCGCCAATCTCGATCAGCTGAGCCTGCGGATTGCTCGCCGCACGGCTGAGATGCTTGAGCAGGGCTTGGTGGCCGAGGTGGAGCATCTCCGCCAAAAGTACGGCGCAGATCTGCCGCTGCTGAATACGCTGGGCTACCAGGAAATCTCACAGTACTTGGCTGGGGATCTGACGCTGAAGCAGGCTGAGGCTGAGATTGTGCTGCATACGCGCCAGTTTGCCAAGCAGCAGCGCACTTGGTTTAAGGCAGATGCCAGCATCCACTGGTTTGATGCTGATGCGGTGAATTTGCTCGATCAGGTTTGGCAGAGGTTGCGAGCGTTTCAGGCTGAGCAGGCAGCTGGGGGTTGAGCCTAGATTTAGGCGATAGTGCAATACTGAATAGATACGCATTCTCTCGCCGCTTTCTATGCTGCTGATTGAGCATATCCTAGAGCAGATCTGGGCAAAATTGCCGCTGCCGATTCTCAGCTATTTTTGCCCAATCTTGATCATTGGCTGTTTTTTGATCAGCTTTGGCCACTGGCTCTATGCCAAAGGCTACACGGCGATTGCCATCTACAGCCTGTCAATTTTTACCCACAGCTTGATCAAAACCACGGCAGCTAGCGCGGAAGTGGCGGCTTTAATTGGCGGTTTTTTTGCTCCAGCAGTCTATGGTCTAGGCTTTGTTTGTCTGGGTGCGGTGCGAACCTTACAGCTGCCCTATGGCCATCGCATGTCCGCCAACGTCAAACGGCTCGGCAAGCTGCCGCAGTGGCTGACTGGCGCTGTAAGCGGCTGCGCGGGGGGCGTCACGGGTCTGTCGCTGGGAGCGGTCATTGGCCTCGTTCTATTTCTAATTGCGCCGGTCTTGGCTCTAGATCGGCATCTCAGCTGGCAGATGCATCAGACTTTGCTGCGGATTCTGAGCTGGAGCATGGTGCTGTTTGGGGGATTTGGCGTCCTGTTGGGGCTGCTGGCGGGCTATGGCGCAGTTAATTTCAAGTATTTGGGCGACAAGCTGCTGATCTACGCTACGATCCAGAGTTTTTTGACGCGCTCTGCCTGCAATCGCCTGCTGAAGCGGATTTTTCGGCGCTAGCGGCTCCAGATTAAATCACTGTGAACTACCCGACTCTGATGCTTCGCATACAGAAGCGGGCTTCCCAATTCATCAGGAATAGCCGCCAGAACTCCATAGTTCCTTTGGACTTACATTCCCTCCAAGGGCAGGAGTCCTGGTTCCCAAGACCCATACCTTCTCTTGCAACCTATTACCTATTAGCTTGGTTTTCGCTTGCGGCAGTGAGGGTCAAGACAGTTCAATTATATCATTAGAGTCTGCTCGTTTCGTCGTTGCAGATTTCCCTGGCTCACTGCGTTTCGCATCGGTCAATCTGCACTCCTCAACTCACTAGCATTCATCCCGATGCTCAATTAAAGATTAGAGCGCGGGGCTTCTGCTGCTTTAGCTAAATCATTGGATTAAATCATTTTGCAGCCCGCGATAAGCCGCTGCTAAGTCGGCTAGCTGGTAGTGCGCGTTCAGCCCGCTGGGATTGGGCAAAACCCAGAGCTGGCAGTCTGGCAAATCAGCCTGCTTGCCGATTTTGGCCTTGGGCTGGTGAAACGCAGTGCGGTAAGCCGAGATCCCTAAAATCGCCAAAATCTGCGGCTGATACTGCGCTAGCTTTTGGAGCAGCGCCTGCTGTCCGGCCATTAGCTCAGCGCTGGTGAGCTGATCGGCGCGGGCTGTGGCACGCTCGACAATATTGGTAATGCCATAGCCGAGTGCTGGCAGCAGCGCATCTTCAAACGGGCTGTAGAGCCGATCAGTGATGCCAGCGGCGGCGAGGGCTGGCCAAAATCGATTGCCGGGGCGAGCAAAATGATGGCCAACTGCCGCGCTGTAGAGGCTGGGGTTGATGCCGCAGAACAGCACCTTTAGCCCAGGGGCAATAATATCGGGCACGGTCTGGTCAGCCGCCGCTTGAATTTGGGCAAGGCTAGGTTTTGCGGGCACTTGTTTTGCGGGCACTTGTTTTGCGGGCATAAGGCTTGAAGCGGGTGAAGCTGAATAAGTCTAAAATGACGGCAAATGACGCTTGCCTGCCGCTGGGCAGAAGCCAAATTAGGGATTAACCGATAGGCTAAACTGAGATCAATTCAGCATCAAAGGAAATGGCTTTAACGCGCGTTGTACCTTCAGTCAATTTAGATTCAGTCAGCTTAGCAGCTCAGCCCATTCAGCCTCCTCTCTATTCGGCTGACACTTCAAAGGCTAAAACTTCAAAGGCTGAGGTTTCAAAGATTGAGACGGCGCAGGCCATGGTCGAATCAGCGCAGGCTGATCAGGCACGCATGGCCGACGTAACGCTGCTGCTAGATTCGATGTTTGAGCGCGAAGAAGCGACGATTGGGCTGGTCTTTAATTGCCTTTATGATATCGGCTCAGTTCACTGGATTGACCAACGTGTGGCCAATCCGCCCCTAAATCGACTGGCACAGTGGACAGCTCGGCTGTCAAAGCCCGCTGCCAAGCTGGTCGCCATCCGCTGGGTTAAGCGCAACTGCTCTAAGCTGATCGCCAACTGGCTCTACACCAAAGTTAAGTTTGAGCCGCAGCAAATTGCTGAGGTAATTGAGGCGGCTGAGGCGGCGGATATCGATCAGTTTATTGCTTCGTTTCAGGCTCCGCTGCTGGCCGAACTAGACAACTGCAATCGCACCATTAGCATTTTACAGGCGCGGGTTCGACTGCTGGCAATTCTGCTAGTTAGCGTCACGCTGACTTTAGGCGGCGGCTTGGCCTGGTCTGTTTGGCAGTCGCAGCCACAGCCGCGCAGCATTGAGAGTTCAGCGCCATAAAAATAAAAAGAGAGGAACAGCAAATTATTCCTCTCTTTTTATCATGTTTAGGCGATTGCGGCTTAAATTAAATCAGCTGCATCCCCAAATTATTACAGGTGTCAACGTCATCGTAATAAACCTGTGACCCGTCTTCGTACTCAGCCATCACGTCATAGATGCATCCGCGCCCCAAATTGATTTTCCAAGCGCTACCGGGTGGCAGCTGTCGAATTCCCCCATAGGCGGCTTCTTGATCTACGCCTGCATTATCGTAAATATACAGATACAGCAGATCTTGATCAGAATCATTGAACAGCTCAAATGAATGGCTGCGGGAGACGGAGCGAACGGGAAAATCTACAGCCGGATAGAGTCGCGGTGGTGCATAGACCTGCGCGCTAGCGATTTCAGCGGTAACGGGCAGAACGGCACTGGCAAACAACATGCTAGTTGCAAACAAGCGGTGCAAATTCATCAGAAAACTCCTTTTAAAACCTAAAATGGGATGGAATAGCCAATTCAAAACAGGCTCCAAAATCAGCTTTGTAGAGTGGCCGAACTAAAGCCAATCTGTATTCAGATCGCTTAGCCTAGATATATCTAGACATGCCTAGATATACAGTTTTATACTGCTAAAGATAATTTTACAAAGCTGATGACTCTAGCAGCTAAGTAGATGTATTCCGTGCAGACTCCAAGCAATCCTTTGCACCTGTTAGAAGCTGATACAATCACTCAGCGTTTATCAACTCAGCGGACAGTCACCAGAAGCTAAACGTCGCTCTGATTACTGTCTATAGATCTAGAATACAGAACAGCTGAATTCTGATCAGGAAAGAACGGCTGCAACTTTAGCGTTAGCCCACGATTCTAAACGAGTTGGCGCTAATGTTCAGATTCTTATCTATTTCGAGCAGCGCGACTGGGGCACTGCCGCTTCGACTTGGATTGTAATAGACCAAGCCAGTCGAGCGCTCATAGACAATCTGGCTGCTAGCCCCCTGCTCTAGCCGGGTGACTGCATCAAAGTCGGAGCTGCGTAGACGCCCTCTTAGCCCTGATCCAGGCAGCAAGGCACGACTGAGTTCGATTGTGTCTTGCCCAGGCTTGAAATCCTCAATCCGGTCTAAACCTTGGGCAGAATCTTGACCAAACCGGAAGCGATCTGCGTCAGATCCTCCCACCAGCAGATCTTTGCCTCGTCCTGCCACTAGCAAATCATTGCCCTTGCCGCCCAATAGCCGATCATTTCCGCCTCTGCCGATCAGGGTATCGTTGCCCTTGCCGCCAAACAGCAGATCATTGCCAGCCCCACCGTTCAGCAAATCTTGGCCGTCGCCACCTCGAAGGATGTCGTCACCTGCCCCGCCAAACAGCAGATCATTGCCTAAATCGCCAGACAGTCGATCGTCGCCTAAACCGCCAAAGATAGTATCATCGCCAGCCTCGCCAAACACGGTGTCATCACCCAGGGTGACAACCATAAAATCATCTCCGGCAGTGCCATGAATGGTGACGCTGCTGCCTGAAGCGGGACTGGTTGCTCCACCAGTCGGTGGGTTACTGCCGGGAGTAGATCCTTCGACTTTAATGCTGCCATCTGGCGAGCGTTCTAAAACAATCGAAATTTCATTAAAGATTTGCAGGCCAAAGATCGGCTCAACTGAACCTGGGGGTAAGATTACAATGACTTCGGACATGAAAAGCTCCAAGATGCGAGGACAGAGAACAGCAGATCACGACAATTCGCTCGATTCACCCTGCTACGGATTCACCCTGTTCTAGACTTGGCTCTAGCAACTGCGAGTTGCTCAGGTAGGTTGTTACTCCCTCTGACAGCTTCAGACCTCCCCCATCAGGACAAAATCAAAAAATATCGCAAATGTAAATAGACTGCATTGAATCTGTTCTGAAATATTTGGGATTGTAAATGAAAATGTGAATGCTGAGGCAATCTGGGCTGATTGGCTAGCTCCCAGGCTGAAAACTCTAGACAGCAAGATCTGCACCTGTATCAGAAACCACAGATCGCTATGGCAGAACGCAGGTGTAGATCTTTATATGTGAGCGTTAGAATGCGACTAGCTGAGGCTATCTGAGCTGACGGCCATTTCCATCAAAATATCTTGAGCGTTGCGCTCTGGCTCGTCTCCCGGCATTCGCTGAAGATAGGAGCCGTCGGGCTGCAATTCCCAAGCCTGCCGATTGTCAGACATGAGAATACCCAGAATTTCCTGCAAATCTTTGGCCAGTTCGGGGTCTTCAATCGGCGTGACGGCCTCTACCCGCCGATCCAGGTTGCGCGTCATCCAGTCAGCGCTGCCAATATAGACCTCGTCGCTACCGTCATTTTGGAAGTAAAAGATGCGGGAATGCTCCAGATAGCGTCCAATAATGCTGACCACTCGAATATTTTCGCTCACCTGCGGCAGCCCCGGACGCAGGCAGCAAATCCCCCGAATGATCAGATCAATCTGCACTCCGGCCTGAGAAGCCTCATACAGCGTCGTAATCATCTGCGG
>CASBQH010000515.1 GCA_949127695.1 Synechococcales cyanobacterium PMM_0073 | reverse complement strand
GTAATCGGGCGGCCTTTGCTCCAATAGGGTCTTAAAGCCTGTAGCAAACTGTCACTCAGCGCCACTTGAATCTCGTTGCCAGCAATCTGTAGCGCCTGCCCTCTCATCACAAAGCTAGCGCCTGTCTGCTGGGCTAAAACCTTGAGGTTTTCTTCCCGAAGTCCAGCAATGGCAATAGCGCTCTCAGGCGTGGGTAGCTCGATCGTTTTGGTTATTCCCATGCGACGCAGGGCGTAAACCGCTGCAATGCAATAGCTAGAAAGTAAAGCAAGTGAGTGAACGGAAGCGTCATGGATTCACTTGGGGGGTGACTCGCAGCTGTGGTGGGCGACGGGGGGCAGCAGGGCGAGGTGAATGTTCGGCTTCTGATTCTGCCCCGCCCGCTTGGTTTCCAGCTTGGTTTCCGGTTGGATTGCCAAACACTTCAAGATGAGCTGAATGACCAGCGGCACAAGCCACAGCTTGGAGCACAGTGCGAACGGCTTGCAGGTTGCGCCCGCCTCTGCCAAACACGCGCCCCTGATCATCTCCCTCAAAGGCAATCCGAACCAGCACGCGCATTGTTCGAGGAGAAACCTCACAGTCCACCTTTAGTAGTTCAGGCGAGTCCAGGAATGGGCAGACCAAAAAGCGCACTAGCTGAAGATAGTCAGCGCCTTCCTGAGGCTGCACGATGGGTTGCTCTAGCAGAACTGCCTCTGAGTCTGGTGGCGGCGGCAGTTGTTCAGTTGAAGATGGGTTGGGTTCAGACACTTAATTCAGGTGCTGCGGGACTCAAGCTAGGCGCGAAACTTTTGCTCTAGGAGATTAGCTTTCTCTAGAATACGCCGCACGGTATCTGTGGGCTGCGCCCCGTCTTGCAGCCGTTTGGTGATGGCTTCGGCGTTCAGCCTCACTTCGTCTGTTCTTGGATTGTAGAAGCCTAGTTCTTCTAAGGGGCGGCCATCGCGGCGCGTAGCGCTGTGCATTGCCACAATCCGGTAGCTAACCTCAAATTTTTTGCCGAACCGCTTCAACCGCAGTTTAATCATGCTTAAAACAATTGCCCTTGTGCAAAATACAAAGTTGATGACTCAAAGACAGAACCCAAAAAACCAGACTTAAGCGCCATTCTGAACTGTTCTGATTAATCAAGGCTGACTTGATTTGGCTATTTTAGCCTTTTAGACTAGATCTCTACCACTCAAAAACCTAGATCCAAACTTTGCTGGTCTTGGGATAGCTCGATTCTCTTAAAATTAAAGATAAATTAAAAAAGACTAGCTCCTCCCAGAACCAGCCTTTAGCAGTTTACAGACCTGTGGTCAATACGCTGTCAGTTGCTCAAAGTCAATCGTTCAAATTGTCTACACGAGCGAAACCCCACCCAACTTGCAGCTTCCCAGGCAGCAGCTGAGCTTAAGGATACCTACAGTTCGGCAGTCCTCTTTTCCAAAAAGTATCGTAACAAAATACACAGAGCTTTTTTATAAAACTTTACAGGAGTTCGAGGGTCAACCCATAACCTGAGCTAATCAGTCTTGAACTGATTGGGGGTGAAGCGAGGTTTTCTGGCTGAGATCGCCAGTACTGAAATAGCTCTGGAATAGCTAAAGCCAACTCATTATCCTAGACTTGACACTTTTACCGGATAGCCAGCGTCTAGTTGACTATCTGCACTGCTCACCTTGCTTAAGGATTTTTGTCATGAATTCATCTGCGCTCAAACAGACCGGACTGGCCGTTGGCGTCATGCTGCTCGGCAATCTGATGCTGGCTAGTTCGGCTCAGGCTTTGCCAGACTGGGTCAACCAAATTCTGTCCAATTCAGCTCCAAATCAGACTGTATCTCAGGATTCAACTTCGCCGCGTTCAACAGAGCCGCGTTCGACAGAGCCAGCTTCTGACCGCGCTCGCCCGCCCGCTAGCTCGCCTGCCAGCTCACAGCTGAGCGAGACCCGATTTAGCTGCCAAATTGTCAATGGCCAATCTACCGTGATGTATAGTCCCCAGAGCCAGCCCGGAAAATACTACGCTTGGGCCAGCCCCACGGCACTGGGCGGCGGTTGGAGTCCAGAGCGCCGCTGCAACGAAATCAGCCGCCGTCTGGAGTTCTATCGCCCAGATGGATTGTTAGAGCTGCAAACTGGCCTGGAAAATGGCTACAACACAGTCTGCGTCACCACTGAAAGCGTGCCGTCCTGCCGAATTGTGCTGACGGTACCACCTGGCCAAAGCCCCATTGCAATCCGCGATCGTATTTTTAATAACCTGCTGGTGGCCGACAGCGGCGAACAAACCACTGCCGTCATGGCCTATCAAGATAGCGGTAGCGGCATCTTGAGCCAGATTGGGCAGGCAATTGGCCTTGATCTGGGCGGAAACAGCTCGCCTCGGCGTAGCCCTAGCAGCATTAACCTGCGACCTTTTCTGGATCAGGCAGATGGCGGGACAGGAGCCAGATTGCAGAATGGTGCGGCGGCAGGCAATGGTGAA
This sequence comes from Synechococcales cyanobacterium PMM_0073, assembly GCA_949127695.1. Classification (GTDB taxonomy): domain Bacteria; phylum Cyanobacteriota; class Cyanobacteriia; order Elainellales; family Elainellaceae; genus Elainella. The sequence goes on along the minus strand of CASBQH010000515.1, from coordinate 9,167 downwards.
ACGCGGCTTAACCCAGGCAATTTTCGGTAGAGTCGCGCTACCTGAGCAAAAACCAAGCAGAATTGCCCTGACTGAAGGCAATCTTCAAGCGCAATATCAATCAGGTGAAAAAGCATAAATTAAAAGTAATTCCCAATAGGTTTTTGCCTGTTAGGAATTACTTTTAGTATGCTAAATTGGCCGGGTTAACGGTTTGAAACAGGCTCGATACAGGCTCGATCCAGTGATGGAGACAGCAATTAATTGTTAAGATTGCTTGAGGAATATCGCAATAGCCAAGCGGATTTAACCAGTTTTTGCACCGAAACACCGCAGTATGGTTGCTTGCACAGGCCGTCTACGTCCGGTGAGCTTGGTCGTTCGTGGCATAGCCAATCAGGACTTAATCAGCAGATTTACCCCAATGGAACAGCTCACAGAACTGTCTGTCGTTGATTATCACCGTTTAGTTGAAGCGGGGCTTTTGCAGGATCAATCGGTGGAATTACTGGCAGGAAAAATTGTTGAGATGAGTCCAGAAACCCCGATGCACTACAGTACGGCTAAGCGGGACGCAAAATATCTGGAGATCCTGCTCTCTGGCCGAGCAGAAGTGCGTTTTAATGGCCCAATTACGCTGTCTGACTCAGAGCCTGAACCCGATATTGCGATTGTAAGACTGCCAGAATCTGCCTACAGTCAGCGGCATCCTGCTCCTGCCGATATTTTCTGGCTCATAGAAGTGGCGCAGACGAGCTTCAAAAAAGATCGAGAGGTCAAAGCCGCTATCTACGCAACAGCAAGCATTCGAGAATATTGGGTGCTGAATCTAAAAGATCAGCAGCTGATTGTCCTGCGTGACCCACAGAACGGTCTATACAGATCAGAGCAAATCTTTTCAGCAGGTACGGTCGCTCCCTTAGCTTTTCTGGACGTTCAAGTTGCGGTTGAGCGCATGATAGGAGCGTTTTGATTTCTTCGGAGGCAGCATTGAATTTTCCCTCAGCTTACTTTTTGGTGTCTCACGGCAGCCGTGACCCGCGACCTCAGCTAGCAATGAACGAGCTAGCGCAGCAGGTGGCGCAGGGTTTGGTAGCTCAGCAGGCTACAGCGACTCGCTCTGGAGAGCTGCCGCTGGTGCAAACGGGCGTGCTGGAGCTGGGACTGCCTTTGCATCAGCAGCTTCAGCAATTCGCGGAGCAGGCGTTGCAATCGGGCTGTGAGTCAGTCAAGCTGCTGCCGATGTTTTTGCTGGCCGGAGTGCATGTGATGGATGACATTCCGGCAGAAGTCACGCAGGTCGAAAGCCATATCTCGATTCAGGTTTGTCCGCATTTGGGCAGCACTGCGGAGCTGTGGAAGCTGTTGCAGACTGAGGCCGCGCCAGAATCGGGGCGAATCTTGATTTCGCATGGCAGTCGGCGTTCGGGCGTGCAGCAGAATGTCGATGAGATTGCCGCCAAGCTTGGAGCAATTGCTGCCTACTGGTCGGTTTCGCCGGATATTGAGACTCAGGTGACTAAGCTGGTGCAGCAGGGCGCGCAGCGAATCGAACTATTGCCCTACTTTTTGTTTGCAGGCGGCATCACCGACGCAATTGCCCAGAAGGTGACAGAACTTCAGCAGCAGTTTCCCGATGTACCGCTGACGCTACATCAGCCAATGGGCGCAACGCCGCAGATGGCAGCGCTGATTGTCAATTTGCTGGCAGAGCGATCTGAAGGATGCAGCTAGTCTCTGAGTCAAGAGCGTTCAAATATATTTACTGCTGCTGCAAGGGATTTGATGCCAAAAAGTTTTGACATAAAGGGCAAGGTTTATTTGGTGGGCGCGGGGCCTGGCGATCCGGGTTTGATGACGCTGAAGGGCAAAGGTCTGTTGGAATGCGCTGATGTCGTGGTCTACGATGCGCTGATCAGTCCGCCGATTTTGGCGATGATCAATCCCCAGGCTGAGCAAATTGATGCAGGCAAACGGCGCGGTCGCCACTCAATGCAGCAGTCTGAAATCACGGCGCTGCTGATCGAAAAAGCGGCTCAGCACGCAGTCGTCGTGCGGCTGAAGGGCGGTGATCCGTTTATGTTTGGGCGCGGCGGCGAAGAAATGCAGGATCTGCTGGCCGCAGGCATTTCGGTTGAGATGGTGCCGGGGATTACCTCCGGGATTGCCGCGCCCGCCTATGCCGGAATTCCGCTGACACATCGTGGCTACAGCTCCTCGGTGACGTTTGTGACGGGGCACGAGTCGGCAGGCAAATATCGCCCCCAAGTCAACTGGCAGGCGCTCGCCCGAGGCTCCGAAACGATTGTGATTTATATGGGAATTCACAATTTGGCGCATATTATTCAGCAGCTTTGCGACGCAGGTTTATCTGACTCAACGCCCATCGCGCTGGTGCGTTGGGGAACCCGGCCAGAGCAAGAAACGCTGAGCGGCAGCTTGGCCAGCATTTTGCAGCAGATGGCTGAAGCTGAGTTTGACGCGCCAGCTATTGCCGTGATTGGGGCAGTTGTCAACTTGCAGGCTGTGCTGGGACAGAGTACGCCATCCCAGCACGGCTGATTTAGCCTGTGCTTTAGCCTGCTGATTTAGCCTGTAGTTCGACAGGGGCTACCCCCCATCCGCTCCGCGCCTTTTGCGGTAAGCTGAGCAGTAGAAACAGCCTTATTTTCGACTGCCATGACCGCCGCCACACCTGAGAATTTAGCTAGCCAGTCAGCCAGCCAGTCAGTCAGCCAGTCAGCTAACCAGTCAGCCAGCCAATACGATGCCGCCGCGACTGAAGCCAAATGGCAGGCGCAGTGGGAAACTCAGCAGGTCTTCAAGGCCGATCCCAATCACGGCGGCAAGCCGTTTTGCGTGGTAATTCCGCCGCCCAACGTCACGGGCAGCCTGCATATGGGTCACGCTCTCGAACATGCCTTAATCGATACGCTGGTGCGCTATCACCGGATGCTGGGCGAAAACACGCTCTGGCTGCCCGGAACCGATCACGCCAGTATTGCCGTCCAAACCATTCTGGAAAAGCAGCTAAAAGCTGAAGGCAAAAGCCGCGATGAGATTGGCCGGGAAGCGTTTTTGGAACGCGCCTGGGCTTGGAAAGCTGAGTCCGGCGGCACAATTGTCGGGCAGCTGCGGCGGCTAGGCGTTTCGGTAGACTGGAGCCGCGAGCGCTTCACGATGGATGCGGGGCTTTCGGCTGCTGTGGTGACGGCATTCAATCAGCTCTATGACGAAGGCTTGATCTACCGCAGCAAATATTTGGTCAACTGGTGTCCGGCCAGCCAGTCGGCGGTGTCGGATCTAGAAGTCGAGAACAAAGAAATTAACGGTAGCCTCTGGCATTTTCGCTATCCGCTTACCGATGGCTCTGGGTTTATCGAAGTGGCCACCACTCGTCCCGAAACGATGCTGGGCGATACGGCGGTGGCGGTGAACCCTGACGACGACCGCTATCGGCATCTGGTGGGCAGAACTGTGCGCTTGCCGATCGCCAACCGCGAAATCCCAATTATTGCCGACAGCTATGTAGACAGCAGCTTTGGCACAGGCTCAGTCAAAATCACCCCCGCCCACGACCCGAACGACTTCGAGATGGGCAAGCGGCACAGCCTGCCGATGATCAATATCTTGAACAAAGACGGTAGCCTCAACGAAAACGCCGGCGAGTTTCAAGGCCAAGATCGCTTTGTGGCGCGCAAAAACATTGTGCAGCGGCTGGAATCCGAAGGCTTCTTAGTCAAAATTGAGCCGCATCGCCACAGCGTTCCCTACAGCGACCGAGGCAAAGTGCCCGTCGAGCCGCTGCTTTCGACCCAGTGGTTTGTCAAAATCCGGCCAATGGCCGACCGAGCGTTAGAATTTCTCGATCGCCAAGAGCCGCAGTTTGTCCCCGATCGCTGGACGAAGGTGTACCGCGACTGGCTGGTGAACCTGCGCGACTGGTGCATTTCGCGGCAGCTCTGGTGGGGACATCAGATCCCGGCCTGGTATGCCATCAGCGAAACCAACGGCGAAATCACTGAAAACACGCCGTTTATGGTGGCTGCCAGCGCCGAAGAAGCACAGGAAAAAGCCGTGGCGCAGTTTGGCGAATCGGTGCAAATTCAGCAAGATCCAGATGTGCTAGACACCTGGTTTTCTTCAGGACTCTGGCCGTTTTCGACAATGGGCTGGCCAGAGCAAACCCAGGACTTGGCCACCTATTACCCGACTACAACGCTAGTCACAGGCTTCGACATCATCTTTTTCTGGGTGGCGCGGATGACGATGCTGGCCGGACATTTCACGGGGCAAATGCCGTTTGAGACGGTCTATATTCACGGGCTAGTGCGTGACGAGAACGGCAAGAAAATGTCGAAGTCGGCCAACAACGGCATCGACCCGCTAATTTTGATCGACAAATACGGCACAGATGCGCTGCGGTTTACGCTAGTTAAAGAAGTGGCCGGAGCCGGACAGGACGTGAGCCTGGAGTATGACCGCAAAACCGACGAGTCGGCCTCGATCGAAGCCTCGCGCAACTTCACCAACAAAATCTGGAACGCCTCGCGGTTTGTGATGCTGAACCTAGACGGCCAAACCCCAGCGCAGCTCGGCTCGCCTGATGCTGAAACGCTGGAGCTAGCCGACCGCTGGATTCTGTCGCGCTACAACCAAATCGTGCAGCAAACCCGCGCCGACCTCGACAGCTACGGCATGGGCGAAGCAGCCAAGCGGCTCTACGAATTTTTCTGGGGCGATCTGTGCGACTGGTACATTGAGCTAGTCAAGTCGCGCTTCCAAACCGACAGCGCTTCTGGCAAAACGGCGCGACAGGTGCTGGCGCAGGTGCTAGACGGAACGCTGAAGCTGCTGCACCCGTTCATGCCGCATATCACCGAAGAAGTTTGGCAGAATCTCACCCAGGCAAACGGCGAATATCTGGCGCTGCAAGCCTACCCGCAGCCTGATCCCAGCGCCATCAACCCGGCTCTAGAGCAACAGTTTGACCAAATTATTGACACGATCCGCAGCATCCGCAACCTGCGCGCCGAAGCCTTCATCAAGCCCAGCGCTCAGATCACGACTATTCTGCAAACCGACAGCCCGCAAGAGCGCCAAATGCTGCTGGCAGGCAAAACCTACATTCAGGAAATGGCGAGAGTGGGGCAGCTCACCATTGTGCAGCCGGATGCTGAAGTCAGTCAGCCTGACCCAGACTTAAGCGCAACCGTCGCGGATACAGTCGTGGAAACGATGCAGCAGGTGGAAGAGGCAATTAGCGAAACGGCTGGACAGGTGGGCGAGACTGTCGAAAAAACTCTGAGTCGCTGGGATCTGGCTGCCTACAAAAAGCCCGCGCTAGCGCTGATCTTTTTTGTGGCGCTGTGGATTTTGGCGCGGCTGTTTGGCGCAGTGATTGGCACCTTCCACCGTCTGCCGCTATTTGCGCCGCTATTTAAGCTAATTGGCATCGGCTATACAGTCTGGTTTATTTACAAATTCCTGCTCTCCGCTGAGAAGCGACGCAACTTGGCTGAGCAGATCCGCCAGTTTAGACAACAAATGGCCGAGCCAGTCACGGAGATTGATCTCGCCGCGACGCCAGTTTCTGAAGTGACGGGTATAACTAAGACTCCTCCCGACCAGATGTTTGCGGGCGTCGTAGGCACTGTGCAAGTTTTGATCCCGCTAACGGGCGTAGTTGATACCGAAGTGCTAAGCGCCAAGCTTCAGAAAGATTTGGCCAAAGCGGAAGCCGAAGTCCAATCTTTGTCTCAGCGTTTAGGAAATGCGAACTTTGTCGATAAAGCCCCTGCTGAAGTGGTGCAAAATGCTAGAACTGCATTGTCAGAGGCTGAAAAACAGGCTGAAATCCTTCAAAACAGGCTGAACCAGCTGGCCTGAATTGGCTCGCCACCTTGCGGAATTCAATCATCCGCTGTGAGCAAGCGCACGTTCCGTCCCAAAGTTAGACGCTATATTGAGTTTCTGGTTAGTTTTTATACATCGCTTTGTGATCCTGCTCTCGTAACTCTTCTCATAAAACTCCAATGTGGCATCTGGCTCAGGTGAAAACCCAAGGCTCTGAAGGTAAAGCGCAGCTCCAGCTACTGGCTCAGCAAAAAGCTGAACATGCCTGGTCAGTCTTGACTGATGAAGTCAACGATCTCTGCATTGAGGGCGACAGCTACGCCGATGGCATGCTGCTGTTGGTTGAGCTAAACGGCTCCCGACAGGTGCAAAAAGTGCAGGAAGCTACCTCCTGGATTCTAGAAATAGTTGAGCAGTATTTGGCGACAGGGCTGACGCCCGCTATTTTGCAGGAAGAAGTGCAGCGCGCCGAGCAGTGGCGGCAATCTTTAACGCTCAAAAGCCAAGAGCTACAGCGCCGAACTTTGGAAATGGAAGCCAGACGCGAGCAGATTCAGGAGCTAGAAGACAACCTGCTGCAAGAAAAAGAGCAGCTAGAGTCGCTGGCTGGTCAGATTAAGGCTGCTCAGGCTGAGTCTTCGGCCTGAGCGGTTTGAGTGAACGCTGAGCTTCTCAATTAAGCGAGACTCGCAGGCAGCGAGCGAGGCGGGGCTAGGTCGATTGGATCGCTCTGGCGCTCATTCAGCAGCAGCTCGCGGATCATCCGAGCCGCAACCCGCTGCGCCAAGCCGCCCACAATCTGCTGCCCCAGCATCTGCGCTTCGGGCTTAGCCAAAATGCGCGGAATTAGCGGCAACAGCTGCATTGGCTCAAATCCAGGCGTGTCTTTCAGCAGGTTTACAATGCGGCCTAGATGCTCTAGCTGGTTAGGCGGCTGCACAGCCAGCGTGACGGGGGCATCAAGCTTAAGACCCACCCAGGCAGCAATCCGCGCCTTCGTTTGCTCAACTGCTGTCTGGCCAGCACTATCAATGCCTTTCACCAGCTCACCCGCAATTTTCTCGCGAATAAACTCGCCCCGCTCCGAAAACAGAAACTCGATCGTTTGATCTAGCACCAGATTAATGTCATAGTCAGCGCTGCTGCGGGCGTTAGTCAGCAGATTTTCCAGACGGTTCCAGCGAAACTGACCGTCTTTAAACAGTAGATCTTGCAGCGAAGCCCGCAGCTGAGGCGCTGGATCGGTGAGCAGCCGCTTGGCGACATAGGGATAGGCTTTGCTCAGCACTTTAAAGTTCGGGTCAACGTTGATGGCAATGCCTTCCAGCGTCACCAGCGAGCGAATAATCAGCGCATAGTAGGCTGGCACTCGAAACGGAAACTCGTACATGAGCGCCGACAGCTGATCGGTAATGCTCTTGATGTTAATTTCGGCGACTGTACCGCTCAGCGCATTGCCAAACACGCTGGCAAAAGCCGGAATAATCGGGGTGAGATCGGTATCTGGCGTCAGAAACTCCAGGTTTACATAGTCCTGCGCCAGCCCTTCAAAGTCGCGATTGACTAGATGCACGACCGCCTCAATTAGGCCATAGCGCTGAGCGGGCTTGACCTCGCTCATCATGCCAAAGTCGAGGTAGGCTAGCTTGCCGTCCGGCGTGGCCAGCAGGTTGCCGGGATGCGGGTCGGCATGAAAAAAGCCATGCTCTAGCAGCTGCCGCAGCGAACATTGCACGCCCTGCTCCACCAAATAGCCCGCATCAATGCCCTGCCTGCGGATTTCTTCCAGCTGGGTCAGCTTTGTGCCGGTGATCCATTCCATCGTCAGCACGCGCCGATTCGTGTACTGCCAATAGATCCGAGGCACGTAGATATCGGGCAGATGGCCATAGAGCTGGGCAAAGCGCTCGGCGTTGCGGCCTTCCTGGTTGTAGTCCATCTCCTCAAAAATTCGCTCGCCAAACTCATCCATAATGGCGACCAAATCGCTGCGAATCCGCTTGAAGCTTTTGTTTGCCCAGCTGGCCAAACTGCGAAGAATATACAGATCTAGCGTAATGCGCTGCGCTAAGCCGGGGCGCTGCACTTTGACGGCTACCGTTTCGCCACTCTTCAGCTTGCCCTTGTAAACTTGGCCAAGCGAGGCCGCCGCGATCGGATCGGCTGACAGCTCGGCATAGATCTGATCCGGACTATCGCCCAACTCTTCTCTAATGAACTGGTAAGCGATTTCGTGTGGGAAGGGCGGAATCTGGTCTTGCAGCAGCGTCAGCTCCTCCAGGTAGGCAGGCGGCACCAGGTCTGGTCTGGTGGAGAGCGCCTGCCCCACTTTGATATAGGCGGGACCTAGCCCCGTCAGAATCTCTCGGAGCCGAATAGCCCGCTTGACCTGATTGCGTTTAATCGCATTGGTGCGACGATCCCACCAAAGGCTGACCACAAACTGGACAAAAGTCCAGAAAATCGACAGCATTCTTCCCCAGACCTGAAGCGGGCGCTGGCGATAGTATGCGGCAATTGCAGCGGGGTCATACTGCAAATTCTGGGCGTCAGGCGCAGCCGGATCAAACTGAACCGACTTGAGATGTTCCTGCGGGATGGGATGCGGCTCGATCGCAATGCCTGCTACCGAAGTGGTGGCTGAGGCGACAGCTTGAACAGGACTGGATTGATCTAGGTCTGAGTTGGGCGGAGTGAAAGTTTGCATGAATCTCCTGAATAATCAAGCTGCCGTCTGAAGGAGCGCCAGCCTGAGCCACTTTTTCTAATCTACCGATTTCTAATCTACCGATTTCTAATCTACCGACTGCGCTTGCCTAAACCCAGCGCTGCCCAGTCGCAAAAACCCAGCCTGCTAGGTAGGGATTGCTCGGTCTAGAGCCATCGCCTAGATTTTTGATTATGTTACGCATTGTAACAGTTCGCCTGCATTTCGCCTCTGCACTCCGGCTGAGAGATGATCGGCGTTTGCGCTCCAATGATCGCTGGGCTTCAGCGGGCAGAGTCATTCTGAACGAAAAGAGTATAATCTTGAAGCTTGGCGGTTGGTCGCCCTGCGTCTCGATCTAGGTTCAGATCGATCGAGATCTCAGACGGGATCTCAGGCGGGATCTCAGACGGGATCTCAGATCTGAATCTTCCATACCCCCGCAACTTTGAAGGTGAACGTGGCTGCTCCAACCCAATTGATGTGGGCGCTGATTGGTCTGATTTTGACAATTGGCGGCACTTTACTAGAGGCATTTATCGCGAGCCCTCCCTGGAGTTGGAGTCAGCAGGGCATTCAGGCTTATTCGCTGGGCGTCACCAGTCAGATTGCGGCGGTGCTGCTG
>CASBQH010000514.1 GCA_949127695.1 Synechococcales cyanobacterium PMM_0073 | reverse complement strand
GCAGCAAGCTGCGGGGTATGTGACCCAGAAAAATTAGATCAACGGAATCATAGATCATAAAGTCATCTGGCGCTCCTGCAACAGCTTGCTGCTGTGCCGTTCTTGCATCCACTGAAAAGAAACCAAGTTGAGTAAAAGCCCAATCAGGAATAGTAAAACCATCAGAGCAATTTGATACCAGGCAACTGGTTTTACAGCTAAATCAGCCAAAATATGCAATAGATTTAATCCTGAATAGAAAACTGTAATACCAAAGTGAAGCGTTCGATAACGTTTTGAGTAATTGAATAGTGCCGCAACCATAGCCATCATGGGCAATGTGAAAAAGCCCAGCATCAGCCACAAGATCCAGGCAATATTCCCTATTTCGTGAATATCATGAATCGCCACGCTTTGGTTGTGAAACAGCGGCATTAAGGCAAGCTGGGTGTGAAATAGAGTTCCGAGTAGAAACACGCCCCACAGCGTGATGATCTTCTCTCGATGACTGACTCTCATAGTAATTTGGCTCCTACCAGTTGGCTAGAAATCTCTGGCCGCCGAACCGCTTGCTCCGTCACCAACTCCACGACATCCATGCCCTTGCCAATTCATTGAGCTACAGCTTCAGGAACTGATGTAGCTTCCAGATCTGGCCGTGATTCGGGTGCAGCCAATTCAGGGCTAGCTTGCCCCTGAATCACCACCACGGAACAAGGCGCATGATGCAGCACATAGTTGCTGACGCTGCCTAGCACCAGTTCACCCATGCCGGAATAGCCTCTGCGACCCATCACAATCGCATCTGCCTTATAGCTGCGAGCCAGCGCACAGATGACCTGCCCTGGACTGCCCAGATTCTGCGTAAACTCGGTTGTCACCCCTGCTGCCTCTGCTTCGGCTTCTAGCGCCTTCAGCAAGGTCAAACCGCGATTTTGCAATTCTTCACGCTGCTGATTGTAGAGCTCAATCATCCCTTGAGAGACGGTCGGTGAATAGGGATAGAGCGAGGGCAACAGCACTTCCATCTCCTCTGGAGCCAGCACATGCAGCAATAGCAATTGAGCCTTCATTGCTTTTGCAAGCGTCAGCGCTGCCTGAAAGACAGCAGGCTGTTGGCTGGAGTGATCGAGGGCAACCAAAATTTTGTGAAACATAAGTCCTCCGGGTGAAGCGGTCTTGCAATCGTCTCTGGCTGTTCTGCCCCTATCTGATTGAGGCATAGTTCAATTGTGAATAAACAAGTTGAGGAACTTGTGAAGAACGAGCTAGAGGTTTAGAGTATGTTTGTAAATAGAAATTAACATCCCCCAAACTGCTTATCTAGTCAGGCATCTCAGCGATCTGGGATGTCCATGTGATAGGTGCTCTCTGGGCATTAAAGCCTAGGCTGCATAACAGTTTCAGGCTTTGTAAATAATGATTTACAAACACTCTCTTATTGAGATGGCATCTCCACCGAGCCACATCCTCACCGAGCCACATCCTCACAAGTTCCTCAACCTTTATCTCTATTCTAAAGATAAGGCAAAGAGAGGGAGGAGTGATTACCAGAGAGCAGCACCCGCTAGATCCTTAGTCTAAATGATTCTCAATCTGACCAGTAGAAGCTTGCAAGGAGGCCACTCAATGACGACCAACACCGATCGCAAAGGGATTCTCAGCCGCCTGTGGAATCTGCCTCGGACTACAGTTGCCTACATTTTTGATGCAGCATTGCGGATTTTCAGTCCTAACACAGACGACTATCCTAAAATCGGTGCTCAGCCTTATCAGGGTGATCCCAACACCGACAAGCAGCATCGTTAGCGGAGCAGTCAAAGCCTCAAACTCGCATCTGTGGGCTAGCTGTGATCAGTCTAAACACCGTTGCGGCAAGGCGGCGCTCGAAGGCGATCGGCAAAATCTGATCGTCCCTGAGTGCCGCCGTCTTGCTAGCTGAATTGCATCACAGAGTCGTCTGATTCAGAGTCTTTTTAGATTTTCAACCATGCAGAAAAACATAAGCGTCCCTCTAAAAATTCTGATCAGCCAGCTTTTAATTTTCGTCATTAGCTTGCTGGATGATCTGCTGCTGCTGGCGCTGGCACAGTGGGGGCTGCGTCATCCTGGGCTACATCTTGCCGGGTTGGAGCGGCTAACGCCAATTTTGCTAGGTTGCACAGTCTTGTATAGTCTTTGGCAATTGCGACATTTTCGGATTCAAACCCAGAAAGAGACTTGGAGCGGCAGCAGTCTGCTCTAGAAGATGCGATCTGAGCCTAGATTGGGAGGTAATAACCACGAGATGCACAATGAGAGCATCATGAACGTTCAGAATGGTAGTCCTGTGGGCATTTGATGAATTGAGCTAGAGTATCAGGTATCCCAAAAAGTTGTACTTTCCACACCACAGATTTACCCTTCAACTGGTTCTGCTTCATTCGCTGCTCCCAGCTTAAACGTCGATGAGCGTGTTGATGACGGATGAGATATGCTGTTTGCGGCTCTGATGATTTTGTCTGTGCAGATGCAGATTCAATCTCAAGCTGATTTCGTTCTAGATTACATCTTAGCCCTCGCCGAAACTCGGTTGATGGAATATCAAACAGGTGGCGCGTGATGTCTGGGCTATCGGGATGCAGATACAGCGGATTGCAGGTTTATAGGGGACAATAACAGCAGTGGGCAAACCAGTTTCGTAAATGGTTAGAATCGATTAAATCCAGTGCTGTTGCAATCAACGTATCTATCCTTTGCGAGGTTGTTGGCGAGAACTGCCTCAAGAATGCTTTCAACTGTGACCACCAATGCTCTATGGGGTTGAACTCTGGAGAGTAAGGAGACATGCCGCTCTGGGGCAGCTCACCGCCAGCGTTGCCCATGAAATTAATACACCGCTGGGCGTGATTCGCGGAGCCAGCACCAATATTGCCGCCGCCTTCAGCAGCTCCCTCCAGCAGTTGCCCTGCCTCTGGCCGCAGCTCTCAGCCCAACAGCAGAGCGACTTTCTGGCTCTGATTCAGGACTCCCAACAGCAGCAGCAGCGCTCGACGCGAGCGACGCGAGCCGAACGCCAGCTGCGACGGCAGCTAGAGGCCGAACTCACCAGCCAGGGACTAGAAACCGCTGAAACGCTGGCCGCTCAGTTGGCGCTGCTGGGTCTCAGCGCCACGCAGCCCTATGCCTCGCTCTTGCAGCATCCAGAGCATCTCACCATTCTGGAAGCGGCCTACAGCCTGGTGCTGCAACATCGCAATACCCAGAGCATTCAGCAAGAAGTTGACCGAGCCGCCAAGATTGTGTTTGCGCTCAAAACCTACAGCCACCAGGACTATGCCGCCGAAAAAACCTTAGCCAGCCTCACCGACGGAATTGAAGTGGCGCTGACGCTCTACCAGCATCGCTTGAGGCAGGGGATTGAGGTGATCCGTGACTACCGCGACAGTTCGCAGCTGCTCTGCAATCCCGATCAGCTAACGCAGGTCTGGGTCAACTTGGTGGACAATGCGATCTATGCCATGAACCAGCAGGGAACCCTAGAAATAGCTGTATTTCAACAGGACGAACAGATGGTTGTAGAGCTGACGGATTCCGGCTGCGGCATCCCAGCCGAGCTAGCGGCTCGTGTGTTTGAACCTTTTTTCACCACTAAGCCCCAGGGCGAGGGCAGTGGGCTAGGATTGGATATCGTCCGGCAGATCATTGAGAAGCATGGCGGTCAGATTGGCGTTTGCAGTCAGTCGGGCCGCACCCGCTTCACGATTCAACTGCCGCTGCTGGCGGCTGGAGAAACCCCATGAGCAAACCCACAATCCTCTGTGTCGATGATGAGCGCAACGTTCTGCTCACCCTCAGAACCCAGCTCTCGCGGCATTTCCCGGACTACAGCATTGAAATCGCGGAGAGCGGCTCGGAGGCGCTAGAGCTGGTCGCGGAACTGCTGGCCGAGGGCATTGAACTGCCGCTGGTGATTGCCGATCAGATTATGCCCGATATGAAGGGCGACGAGCTATTGATTGAGCTACATCGCCGCCAGCCGCAGATGCTGAAAGTGATGCTGACCGGGCAGGCAAGGGCTGAGGACGTGGGCAATGTGGTTAACCAGAGCGAACTCTACCGCTTCCTCAGCAAACCCTGGAGTGAAAATGACTTGCGGCTGACGGTCAGCGAGGCGCTGCGGCGCTATCAGCACGATCGCAAGCAAGCCGAAGCAGCTCTCCAGGAAAGCGAATCCTATCACCGGGTGCTGCTGGAACAACTGGCGATTGGGCTGCTGATTTGTCGGATGGATGGCAGCTTTGTCTATGCCAACTCTGCCTTTGCCAAAATTATTGGGTATGCTGCCGCAGAAGTCTTGACCTTGAGCTATTGGGATGTCACCCCCACGGATTATGCCGATCAAGAAGCCTTGCAGCTTGAATTGTTGCGAACTGCTGGAGGCTATGGCCCCTATGAAAAAGAATATCTTCATCGAGATGGCCATCGCGTCTGGGTGAGGCTCTCAGGAGCTCTGATCGAGCGGCATGGGGAGTCATTGATCTGGTCGAGCGTGGAGGATATCAGCGATCGCAAACAGGCAGAAATCGCGTTACAAGCCAGCGAACGTCGCTACGCCGCTTTGACAGAAATGTCGCCCAGCGGCATCTTCCGCACCGACTTTCAAGGCAATTGCCTCTACGTCAATCCCCGCTGGTGTCAGATCGCAGGGCTGACGCCTGAAGAGGCTGCTGGCCAGGGATGGGTCAGGGCGCTGCATCCAGACGATCGGGAGCTTGTGTTCCAGGGATGGTACCAAGCCGCCCAAAACCGAGAAATGCCCTTCACCGCTGAATACCGCTTTCAGCGTCCAGATGGCACAGTGACATGGCTGGTGGCACAAGCTGCCGAGGAAACTGACCCCCAAGGGAATGTCACGGGCTACGTGGGGAGTCTGATGGACATCAACGATCGCAAACGAGCTGAACTCGAACTCCTGGAAAACCAGACCTTTATTCAGCGAATTGCTGATACCAGTGCAGGCACCATCTATCTTTATGATGTTCAAGCCCAGCGCAACCTCTATACCAATCGAGATTTATTGAATCTCCTCGGCTACTCCACTGAAGAAATACAAAGGATGGAATCGGCATGGCTCACGGAGCTGATACATCCTGAAGATCTAGAATCTGTATTTCAACATCAAGCTCGAATCTTAGCAGCTCAAGATCGAGAAACTTTAACGCTGGAGTATCGGATTCGCCGCCGGGATGGCCAGTGGTTCTGGATGCAAAGTTTTGATACCCCCTTCAAACGGGATATGACCGGACAGATTTGCCAATATTTGGGGACAGTCTTTGATGTCACCGAACGCAAACAGTCCGAGAACGCCCTGCGAGAGAGCGAGGAGCGCAACCGAGCAATTCTGTCAGCGATTCCAGACCTGATGACGGTGATCAGCGCCGACTGCCAATATCTCAGCTTTGCTTCCAACCAGTTTGCGGGTGAGCAGATTACGCCGAAAGCCGAGAATATCGTGGGTATGTCTGTCTCTGAACTCCTGCCGCCTCAGCCAGCTCGCGACTGTTTGGCTGCGATTCAGCGAGCCCTGAGTACTAGGGAAATGCAGATCTACGAGCAGCAGATCCAGTTTGGTGATCGCATCCAGTATGAAGAGGTGCGGATTGTGCCGTATCAAGCCGATAGAGTCCTCTGTATGGTGCGCGATATTACCGAGCGCAACCGAGCCGAAGCGGCGCTGCGAGAGAGCGAAAACCGCTTCCGAGAGCTGGCGGAAACGGTGCAGGAGGGATTTTTTATCGGAGATGCCGCTTCCTTTGGCTATGCCTACGCCAATCCCGCCTATGCGGCGATTACAGGCTTTACGATCGAGGAGATTTACGCCGATGGATCGCACTGGCTCAACAGGATACATGCCGAGGATCGGCAGCAGGTAGAGGCCGCTTTATCCCAAGAGATGCAGGGCGAAATGTTTGATCAAGAATATCGCTTTGTCCGCCCGGATGGCATCACGATCTGGATGCGCTCGCAGGCTTTTCCGGTGCTTGACGACACCGGAGCGTTTGTGCGGCGGGTGGGCGTGATCGAGGATATCACTGCCCGCAAGCAGGCAGAAATAGCGCTCCAGCAGCTCAACGCCGAACTAGAGCAGCGCGTTCAGCTGCGCACCCAGGCTCTGTTAGATTCTCAAACTGAGCTTCAGGCCAAAGAACAATTTCTGCGCGGGATTTTTGAAGGCACTGAAAACCCGATTTTTGTAGTCGATCGGCTGGCAGACAGCAGATTCCAGTACTCAGGATGGAATAAAGCCAGCGAAATTATTTCAGGCGTGAGCAGTGCGGATATTTTAGGAAAACATCCTGAGGAGATATTTGGTGAGGAAATTGGAAATGCAATGTGTCACAACTATCGCCGCTGTTGTGAGTCAGGTGGAGTCATTCGCTTTGAAGAATATCTCGCCCTTGAAGCAGGCGACACCTGGACAATTACCACGCTCAGCCCTCTAAAAAATTCAGCAGGTGAAATTTATCGGATCATCGGCAGCGCCCTTAATATTACCGATCGCAAACAGGCCGAAGTAGCGCTCGCTGAGAGTGAAGCCCGCTTCCGGCAGCTGGCTGAAAATATCGACAGCGTTTTCTGGCTGACGGCGCTGCATTTCCAGATTTTGTATGTCAGTCCGGCCTTTGAACGGATCTGGGGACGACCGGCAGAGGATGTATTTAACTCCTACGATACCTTTATCAACACAATCCACCCAGAGGATCGGGAGCGGGCTGGGCGCGAAATGGCGCAGCGCTTGCAGGGCGACGCCGAAACCGAATATCGCATCATTCGTCCCGACGGCGAGATTCGCTGGATTCACGACCGCGCCTTCCCCATCCACAATGCCGATGGCGAGATCTATCGGATTGCCGGAATTGCCGAAGATATTACCGAGCGCCGCCGCACGGCTGAGGCGCTACAGCAAAGCGAACAGCGGTTTCGCAAGCTGTTTGAAGCCATGCCCAACCCGATCCGAGGCTACGATCAAAACTACCGGATGATCTTCTGGAACTCAGCCAGCGAGGCGCTGTATGGATATAGCGCCAAAGAGACGATCGGCGAACGGTTTGGCAAGCGGCTGCGGCCTTCTTCCCTCCGATCGACAGCTGCGCCGGAGGGGCTTGCGGTTGAATCACCGCTGTTCAACGGCGAGCTGGAGCTAATTGGCAAAGATGGTACAGCCGTTTCGGTTTACTCCAGCTATCTCCAGTTGACCAACATGGACGGACAGCAGGAAATATATTCTGTGGATATCGATCTGCGCGAGCGCAAGCAGATGGAGCAAGAGCTGCGCCAGATTAACGCTGATCTCGAACGCCGGGTTGACAGCCGCACCTTTGATCTACAGCAGGCGATGGAAGCGGCTCAGGCGGCCAACCGCGCCAAGTCAACCTTTCTGTCGAATATGAGCCACGAACTACGCACGCCGCTAAACGCGATTTTGGGCTTCAGTCAGTTGCTCAACCGCAGCAATAGTTTAGATCTTGAGCAGCAAGAACAAGTTGGGATCATCAATCGCAGCGGCGAACATCTGCTGAATCTGATCAACGATATTTTGGCGATATCGAAAATTGAAGCCGGTCGGATTACGCTGACGGTGGAAAGCTTCGACCTGCACTGCTTACTCAAAAATCTCGAAGATATGTTCCGCCTCCAGTCAGCGGCAAAAGGTCTGACGCTCACCGCTGAAGTTGATCCGGCAGTACCCCAATATATTCAAACCGATGACAGCAAGCTGCGCCAGGTGTTAATTAATCTGCTGGGCAACGCGATCAAATTCACCGATCACGGTGGCGTCATTCTGCGCGTGCAGACAGCCCAGCCTGAGCGCGGAGTTGATCCCGCCTCACAGCCCTTACTCTTGCGGTTTGCAGTCAAAGATACCGGCATTGGCATTAATCTGGCGGAACATGCCACCATTTTTGAGCCGTTTGGCCAAACTCAGGCGGGGCAGAAGGCTCAGTCAGGCACGGGGCTGGGGCTGCCGATTAGCCGTCAGTTTGTGCAGCTAATGGGCGGAGAACTGAGCTTGACCAGTACGCCCGGTCAAGGGGCGACCTTCGCGTTTACCATTCCGGTAGCCACGATCCAGGCCAGCGATTTGCCAGCTCCACTGCTGAGTCAGCGGGTGATTGGACTGGCAGCCGATCAGCCCAGCTATCGGCTGCTGGTTGTGGAAGATAACCCGGAGAACCGCCGGTTTTTGGCGCAGCTATTGCGGCTGGTCGGCTTTGAGGTGCAGGTGGCTGAAAATGGCCAGGAAGCTGTGGAGCTCTGGCAAAGCTGGCATCCGGATCTAATTTGGATGGATATCCAGATGCCGGTACTGGATGGCTATCAGGCTACGCGGCAGATTCGATCCTTGGAGCAGCAGGTCACGAGCTGCCAGCCGTCAGCATTAGCATCTCCTGCCCCAAAGACCCCAGCTTCAAAAGCCACTAAAATTCTGGCGCTGACCGCGAGTGCATTTGAAGATGAGCGAGTCGCCATCCTTGCCGCTGGCTGCGATGACTTTATCCTGAAGCCTGCGATCGAAGGCTTACTGTTTGAAAAAATTACCGAACATCTCGATGTCCACTATCTCTACCAAGCTCTGGCTGAAGCCGACGCAGCCGGTGCAGCGACCTATTCGCTGTCTGCGGCGGCGCTGCATGTGATGCCGCTCGACTGGATTGCCCAGATGCACCGAGCGGCCTGTATTGCAGATGATAGCCTGATGCTGGAACTGCTCGATCAGATCCCTGCCGACCAAATCGAGCTGGCTCAGGCGCTCAGATCGCTGATTCTGGACTTCGAGCTAGACCGCCTGATCGAACTGACTGCGTGAGCTGACCCGATTTTCTGAGCGTGAAACAAGCCAGGGGAACCCTAGCGAAACCGGGGCTTCAGCCGCTGTCGAAGGGAGGTAACGCCAGCTGATTTGCTTGCGCTAACAGGCGCTGCCAGATCATCGGGTGATGCTCCAGCAGGATAACTTGCAGCGGCTGTTTTTCTGGCCGGGAGGGAAAGGCTGCATTGCCTGCTCCTACAGCTTTCCCCTGGTTTGTTCCACTCTCCAAGCTGTAGGAGCAGGCAATGCGGTACTTGGAGCCGACCTGGGCAGGAGCATTAAAGAATAAAGAGCGCTGATGCGGACTGTAATAGACCGTCAGATTGCCAGAAGCATAGAAGTCATTGCGATCATGCCAGTACCATTCAAGGCACTGAAATAAGAGCGTCATTTGTAGGCGGTGAAAGTCAGTTTCCCAAGGAGGTTCGTCACTGTAGAGGTCGCTGGGCGGAAAGACGGGCGCTGCCGAGTCTTGCGCTGCGACAGGTGGACTGGCGATAAGCTCCTGATCTGCAACGACAGACATGGCAGCAGAGAGAAACAGTACAGTCATTCTACTGGGTTTTGCTAACGCTGAGAGCGGCTGAGCGGGCACACCAGAAAACTCTGGAAACCTGCGTGATATCATCCAAGAATGCCCCTGCCAAACAGCAGCTCAAGGCTTGCTCATGCCACCTTAAAACATGTCACCTTAAAACATGTCACCTTAAAACATGTCACTTCAAAACATGTCCAGATCCCGCCGCTCAGTCAGCCAGATCGCTTCCCTGTCAATTGCAGCCTTTAGCGGAATTTGGATCGGATTAGCAGGCTGCGCTCCCATCAGCTTCTTTGAATCCCCACCAGCTCCAAAAGCCCCAGCCAGTCCAGTTGCCCTGCCGCCGCCCTCGCCCACCTATAGCAAAGAAGCAGAGCTGATCGCAGTTGGGGATATTATGATGCACGGAAGTCAGATCAAATCAGGCTACGACTCCAACAGCCAAACCTACAGCTACGACCGCTTCTTTAGCTCCGTCAAAGATATTCTGGCGCAAGGCGACTGGGTCATTGCCAACCTAGAAACACCCTTAGCAGGCGCAGAATCCGGCTACAGCGGCTATCCCCGCTTCAACGCGCCCGCCGCTCTAGCCGATGCGCTCCAAGCCGCAGGATTTAACATTCTTACAACCGCTAACAATCACTCCCTCGATCGCGGCGCGCAGGGCGTAGTCACCACCCTAGAAAACATCCGGGCGCGCGGCTTACAGCCCGTCGGCACTCACGCCACAGCCGCCGAAGCCGAACGCATTTTGATCTTAGAAAAGCAGCAGATCAAGATGGCAATCTTAGCCTACACCTACGGCACAAACGGCATTCCCATCCCCCCCGGCAGAGACTATCTCGTTGCTCTAATTAACGAAGCTAAGATCATTGCAGATATTGCCAAAGCCAAACAGCAGGGAGCAGATTTAGTCACCGTCATGCTGCATTTTGGAACAGAGTATCAACGCCAGCCTAACCCAGAGCAGCAGCAGCTTGTGGCCAATTTGATTAAGGCCGGAGCCGATATTATTTTGGGGAGTCATCCGCATGTGGTGCAGCCCTATGAAGTCCTAGAATTGACCGGAGCCTCTGGGCCGAGAAAAGGCGCTGTGATCTATTCAATGGGCAACTTTATTTCTAACCAGCGCGGCCAAACCAAAGATCTAGGCGTAATTTTTCAAGTCAAGGTCAGAAAAAATTTTCCTGAACAGACCGTAGAAATCACCGATATCAAAGCGCTGCCCACCTGGGTACATCGCTATACCGCCAGTGGCAGCTATCAGTTTCGAGTCCTGCCGCTGCAAGCCGCACTCGCCGCCCACCTCGCCGCCCAGTCAGATCCGCTCCTAACGCCAAGCGACTATGCCCAAATGCAGGCCGATCTAGAGGCAATGAATCGCCATCTAACTTCTCTGTTTCCTGCCGCCAACTGACTCTGCCCAGCCGCCGCCACAGCAGAGCGAATGAGATCAACATAGGGGGTGCGACCTACCGCAGTCTCATAGAATAGACTCTATAGTGAATAATTGCGATTAAGTTTACCGAACAAGGTGCCGTGACTCTGCGCTTCACCTGCTGCGTCTCGTGCAACCGCTGGTTCACCAGACTGCCTGCCGCGCTAAAGGCTACAATCTATGAGTCGCATATCTATTCCTACCCTTTAACCTGCTCCCCTCCCATGCTTGAACTTTACTACTGGACAACGCCCAACGGTCATAAGGTGACAATGTTCCTGGAAGAAGTTGGCCTGCCCTACCAGCTCATCCCCATTAACATCGGCAAAGGTGAGCAGTTTCAGCCTGAGTTTTTGAAGATTGCGCCTAACAATCGCATCCCAGCCTTGGTCGATCCGGCTCCATCAGACGGCGGCGCGCCGATTTCGATCTTTGAGTCAGGCGCGATTCTGCTCTATTTGGCTGATAAAACCAGTAGCCTTATCCCAGCAGATCTGCGGGGCCGCACAGAAGTTATGCAATGGCTATTTTGGCAGATGGGAGGGCTGGGGCCAATGGCTGGCCAAAATCACCATTTCAGCCAATATGCGCCTGAAAAAATTCCCTATGCAATTAATCGCTATGTGAACGAGACGGGTAGACTCTATGCCGTGCTAGATAAACAGCTGGCTGAACGCGAATTTATGGTCAATGACTATTCAATTGCCGATATTGCCTGCTATCCCTGGATCGTGCCCTACGAACGGCAGGGGCAACAGTTAGAGAACTTTCCGCATCTACAGCGCTGGTTTGAGGCCATTAAAGCCAGACCCGCAACAGTCCGCGCCTACGAAAAAGCTGAGGCGTTTAAGGGGCAAACGGTTAGCCCTGAGCAGTCGCGAGATCTGTTGTTCAATCAATCTGCTAAGACGATTCAGAGCTAGCGGCTGCCTTGTACAGAAATCTCTGAAGTCAGTTGCGAAACAGCTCAAGATTCCCCTTTTTTTAAGGCGAAGCCTGCCCGAAAGATATGGGTTAGGGGAATCGGATCGACTTCCATGTAGTAGGGTAACGCTAACCGTTACTCGCCTATATCTACGCCAGTGCCAGTTAAAATACAGCTCTGAAGATCAGCTCCTGCTAGCGTCGCGCCGGTCAGATCAGCATGGCTCAGATCTGCGCCAGCCAAGTTGGCGGCTCGCAGATTCGCGTAGCGCAAATCGGCATGGCGCAAATTGGCCTGACTCAAATCAGCCTCCTGTAGATCGGCTAGCCGTAGATCCGCTTTAGCAAGGCAGGCTTGGTGTAGATTGGCCTGAGCCAAGGCGGCTCGAATTAAAGTGGCTTGGCTCAGATCTGCTGAGATTAAAAGAGCAGATGTAAAATCAGCGCGCCAGAGAAACGCCTTGACCAATCGGGCGTTGCAGAGATTGGCTTGGCGCAGCACGGCTGCTGACAGATTTGCTTCACTAAAATCGGCGTTGACAAAGCTGGCAGCTGCTAGCCAAGCTCCTAGTAAATGAATCTGCCGCAAATTGACTCGATCAAATTCGCGCTGCCCTAGCTCATAGTCTCGCAGTAAGGCAGCAGCCTGAACGGGCGCTGCTGCCAATCGATAATTTAAATTTGCCTGCATAGCTGACCTCTCAAGTCAAACTTAGCTAAAGACAGCGCTTGCTGCTCTAGCGGCACAGCAGGCTTACCCAGAGCAGCAGCGGCACAGATAGCGCCAAGATGTCCTGTAGCCGCTGTTGATTCACGGCTGGCTGAGTGGCCGCATAGACAGCCACGCGAGCTTGGCGAGATTCTGGCAGATAAGGGCGATTCATAATTGGGGCTTCCTAAAATTGCAGTTTGTCTATCTGTAAAGCAGTGTAACGAAATATTTACATAAATGCAATCTTTCTCAGATATGGCGCGCTGAGCGCTGGGTTCGTCAGATAGGTTGATCGGCTTAACAGAGTACGCTTATCTCATCGCCCTCCGGGTGAAGCTCCCTCTCAGTCACAACCCTATGGATTTTTCAACCCAACTCGCCGCCGCCATCCTGCAAAATCAGTCTTTGCTCTCGGTGGGGCTAGATCCCAATCCAGAGCTGTTGCCGGAGCAGTTTCAGACCAGCAGCCTGATTCAGAATCTGGGCAGCTGGCTAGAAGCGGTGATTGAACAAACTGCCGACTGGGTTTGCGTTTACAAGCCGACGCTGGGGTTTTATACAGCGCTGGGAGCACCCGGCTTAGCGCTGCTGCAACAGGTGCTGGCCATGATTCCGCCGCAAATTCCGGTGATTTTAGATGCCAAGCATGGTGACCTCAACAGCAGCACGCAGATGGCCAATGCCCTGTTTGAGCAATGGCAGGTCGATGCAGTGACGCTGAATGCCTATGCTGGCCAAGATCAGGTGGCTCCGTTTCTGGTCTATCCCGGCAAGCTGGCCTTTGTGCTCTGCTGCACTTCTAATCCTTCGGCAGTGGCCTTGCAGCAGTCTGGACAGCAGTCTGGACAGCAGTCTGGACAGCAGTCTGGACAGCAGTCTGGACAGCTCTCTGGCGCTGAGCCGCTGTATTTACAAATGGTGAGAGCTGCCCAAACCTGGGGCACGCCGGAGCAGGTGGGCTTAGAACTCGGCACAGCATCGCCTGAGCTGCTGCGGCAGGTGCGGAGCCTAGCGCCTGAGCGGCTGATTTTAGTTCGCAGCATTTGGCAAGAGCAGGTCAATCTGTCGGAACTGCTGGCGGCGGGGCTAGATGCCAACGGCGAAGGGCTGCTGATTCCGGTGCCGCAGGACTGGCTGAGTCAGGCTGATTTGCCAGCCTCAGTGCAGGCATTGCGGGATCAGGTGAATCAGATCAGAGTCCTGCATCAATCGCAGCCAGTCACCCCGCAGCCTTCTCTAGCCGGAGCGACCTGCGATCTCTGGTCAAGCAATCTCTGTACGCTCGATCCACATCCGCATTTGGATCTGATTTTGCAGCTCTATGACGTGGGCTGCATTTTGTTTGGTGAGTTTGTCCAGGCTTCTGGAGCCACGTTTCCTTACTATATTGATCTGCGTAAAATCATTTCTAATCCGCAGCTGTTCCATCAGGTTTTGACTGCCTATGCTGAAATTTTGATAGGGCTAGAGTTTGACCGGATTGCTGGCATTCCCTACGGCTCATTGCCCACCGCAACTGGGCTATCTCTGCGGCTAAATCGCCCCATGATCTTTCCGCGCAAGGAGGTCAAGGCGCATGGCACGCGACGGTTAATTGAAGGCAACTTTCAGCCGGGGGAAACCGTGGTGGTGGTGGATGATCTGCTCATTAGCGGCAACAGCGCCATTGAGGGAGCCGAAAAGCTGAAGTCGGCGGGGCTAGCGGTTAAGGATATTGTGGTGCTGCTGGATCACGAGCAGGGCGTTAAGGATCGGCTACGGCAGGCAGGCTTTAATGCCCATACGGTTTTGACGCTCTCGGAAGTGATCGATACGCTCTATCAAGCCGGACGCATGAACGAGGCGCAGTATCAAGCGTTTATGCATGAAGCATCAGTTTAAATAAGCTACAGTCCGCGATTTTGAATTGAAATATGCAGCTGGCTGAATGGAACCGCCCAGTTAATGCCTGCCGCTGGCAAAAACTGTGAGCCGACAATTAGCAGAACTGCGGTTGTTGCTGCCAGGAGCCAAAACGTCCAGGCTGGAACTTTCACTAGGCTAAGCAGGCTGTTAAGCAGCCAGAGAATCACCAGCGTCACAATTAAAACCAGCAGCAGCGCTGGCAGCTGGCTGACCAACCAGCCCAATATCCCAACCGCCGCAATTGGCCAGATCAAGGCCGGGATACTGCCCAAAACCGACAGAATTCCCGATGTCTTGGGATTTCTAGAGCGCACCCACAGCTCAAAACTCTGCAAAGTCCGATTTAGCACCCGAAACAGCGTTGTATTACGAACAGTCTGGCCGGTGGGCGGCGCATTGAGAATATCGCGCAGCACCAGTCCCGCCTGAGCGGCGATTTGCTCTAGCACGACCGTCGGCACCGCCTCAGCCAGCTGCTCCGAGCCAATCTGATAGCGGTTGCGGAAATAGTCATCTACCTGAGCGGCATCTTGCTGGAATACTTTAATCTGCTCAGCCGCCAAGGCTGTGGCCGCAAATGGCGTAATGGTGCGATCAAAATAGCCAGAAACCGGCTGATATTTCGGCGTGAGCTGTTGCAGGATCGGCGTGAGCTGCTGATTCAGCCGAGTCAGATCATCCAGCACCAATAAATTCTCTCCATGCGTCTTTTCGACCTGCCCTGCTGTGGTTAGTCGCTTCAGAAAATCGTAGAGCTGATCCGCAGTCGGGGCTGTCATCAGCTGGTCTAGCGAGCTGACTAAGCTGTCGCAGCCCCTCTGGTCAATCCGGCTAAACTGCTGATATGCCGCTGGCAACAGCCGATTAGGCGGGTGCTGGGCTAAGAGCTGCTTCACTCGTCGCGGCTTCGCCCCCAGCAGATGAATCAACAGCTGATCGACCTGCTGAAGCGCCAATTTTTGCCCCACCGCATCGGCAGAAGCATTCGGGAAAGCCGTCTGATAGTTCAGGCTAGAGAGGGTTTTTTGCAAGCTGCGCTGTGAGGGCATGAGCTGGTGGTTCCAGTCAATTTGCTCTGCCATCGCATCTTCCAGCACGTTGCCCAAATCAGACTGAAGAATGGCGCGATGTCCAGCCGTCACCAGGGCATCTAGAAATGTCGCTTGAGACTCCAAGGGTTGGCCTTCTGCCAGCCGATTTAACTCCGCTAACAGCAGCGATCTTTCGGCTGGCGTAGCGGCTGGCAATGCTTCAGTCAGCAAGCTTTCAAGATAGCTCTGGGTTTTGTCGGTGTCGCTGCCTGCGGCTTTAATCTGCGAGATTTGGCGGTGGACAAAGCCCCGAAAGTTTTGCATAGATTCTGGGGTCAGCAGCGCCTCCACAATGCGATTTAGGCCATCTAGCCTGCCCCACAAAATATCGTTAGAGCGCCAGGATTTTTTGAAGAAGCCGCCGAAAGCCCTGAGCTGATCGCCTGCCAGCTTGTCAGCCAGTCCTTTGCCCTTGCCAAAGCCCATCTGCGCCTGATCTGGACTAATCCGAATGATTTCAATCTGCTCTTTCGCCTGAATATCTGAAAGATACTCATAGGCATAGACTTCTTCTTCAATGTAGCGAAAGCTCTGAAAGGTCTCTAACAGATTCAAATCACCTACAGCTAACACCCCGCTGCTCCGAATCAGCTGCTCAGTCGCCTGCTCCACCTTAAACAGAATGCTGCAATAGACTTCGCTATTGTTTTCAAAGTCTGGCTGCTGCTCAAACTGCGCCAAGCTGTAGCGTGATTGGTCTTGCAACAGCATTGCAGGCGTGATCTTTGAACCAGCCTGACTCAGCTGCTCAGCCCGCTGCCTTAGCTGAGCATAGACGCTGGAGAGCTTTGCCGAAATCTGCTTTTGGTCAATCTGCTTTTGGTCAATCTGCTTTTGCTCAGCTGCACTCAGAGCCACCGACTCAGGAATTAGCGCTGAAGGTAGCCGATCAAAAAACTCTGCCTCGACTT
>CASBQH010000513.1 GCA_949127695.1 Synechococcales cyanobacterium PMM_0073 | reverse complement strand
GCCCAGGGATCAACCACCACCAAATCGAGATCGGTAACGCCGCGTTTGGCCAATGCCGCCTGAAATTCTGGGTGCGCCTTGACCGCCGCCTCGCATTCAACCAGCTCGTCTGCCATAATATTCGGCTGTACGCCGGGAATCTGCTGCCAGGACTTGACCTGCTGCTGCGTCAGCGAAACCACGGCTTCGTAGGTCTGCCCGGTGGCGTTGTCTAGCAAAATCAAAAAGGCTTCGCGCTCAATCGGGTCATCCGCCTGAAAATGCAGCACCCCGTTCTTAGGCGGCTCATGCAGCGTCACGCAGGGAAAGCGATAGGTTGAGCCAACTGGCTGGGCGGCTCGCACTAGGGCAACAGCGGCCTCTACTTCGCTGACGGTTAAGGGTTCAAGCGGATGCTGGGCGGGGGCAGATGCAGCAGAGCGGTTGGCAACGGCTGGGCTAATGGTCATACAACTGGCCTGTATCGAAATAATTTAAAACCTGCGTCAATTCTATCTGAGGCCGATTCTATCTGAGGTCAATCAGCAGAGGCTAAACCAGATCTGGATCAATCCCCAGCTGCCGCAGATGTTCAGCCAGTCGTTCCGCCCGCTGGCGCTCTAGCTCGGCCTGCTGCTGTGCGGCTTCGGCCTGCTGCTGTGCGGTTTCAGCCTGCTGCTGTGCGACTTCTTCCGGTAGAGGCACGAGGTTGCCCTGCGGATCGTAAAACCGCAGCCAGTGGCAGCTGCCCACAGAAGGCTCGCGGTCAATTACGCCTTCCCAAGTGCCCAGCCATAGCCCCAGCACCTCGCACCAGAGCCAGCCGCGTTCGTTGGGCGTCAGGGGCTGATAGCCCCGATTCACATCCAGCTGCCAGCCCTGCAAAGAATCCGGCTTGAACGGATCATAGATGAAATAGTTGGGCAGCTTGAAGGTGCGCTCATACAGATCTTTTTTGACGCCGCGATCTTGGACTTCGGTGGTGGGCGAGAGAAATTCGACGATTACATCGGGGTAATGGCCGCCTTCTTCCCAAACTACCCAGCCCTGACGCTCGCGGTTGCCATCTACATTCAGCGCTACAAAAAAATCTGAGCCGCGAAAGTCGCGATTCATTTTCTGGTCGCGGCTGTAATAAACAAACATATTGCCGCCCGCAAAATAGTCGTTGCGATCGGCATAGGCAACCAGCATTGAGCGGATCAGGGCATTCATCGCAATGCGGTGGCGGTTGCTTTCCAATGGAACTCCATCATCAAAAATTAAATCAGTCGGCGGCTCTGGCTCTGGGTAAGGCAGATCGAGCAAGGCGGGCGGAATCGAATATTCGCTGACCATATCAAGCCTCCAGGAGAACAAAGGGTTTAGAAGCGGTGAAATCGCTAGCTCTCCGGCTTAACCCGCAGATTAGGCTGGGGGCGCAGTCGGCGCTGAGCCTGCGGCTGACCTACCCCATCAGTGAGCGCGTAGCTCTGCGCCAGCAGCCAGAGCCAAACCGCCGGATAGCGCGGCTCTAGCCAGGGCTGAATCTGGCGGGCAAAGCCGGGAAGCCAGCCCAACAGCCAGCTCAGCAGGGCACTCAGCGTAAAGTTGAGATAGCTACCCAGCCAGCGCAGCAGATCGCGAGCCCCGGCCAGCTCCCAGATCCAGAGCAGCAGCGCCGGGTTTTGCCATGCGGCCTGTAGCGCCATCCGATTAAACGGCAGCCATCCGGCGCGATCTTTGACAAAGCGATCGGCTAGCTCTGGCGGCTGCTTGGCCAAAATCCCAAAGAAGGTGTTGAGCATGGCGTTGACTCGCTCTGGGGCGATAAATCTGCCGGTGGGCACCATCATGCCCTTAGAAAACAGCCAGGTGACGGCAATATTGCTCTGGAAGGCGCGGATCTGGGTGAGATGCTGAGCCTGAAGCAGGTCATGGCGCAAGGCCGTATCCAGCAGATCCGTCAGGCGAGGCAGGTTTCGCACCAGCGAGCCAAAGCCCGTGAACACCAGCGGGGATTGCAGCGAGGCCGCATCACCAATTGCCATCAGCCGATCAAAGGCGATCTGGCGGTCGCTGGCGCGGATGCTGAAATGGCCGGGAATATAGCCAAAAGTCGGTTTCTTCCAAATCAGCTTGTCTGGGTCGCAGCGGCGGTATTCAGGCAAGATCGTGAAAAAGTCTTCGTACATTTCCAGCAGCGAGCCGGGATTTTCGGCATTCACCTGATGGTAGTGAAACAGATAGAAAGTTAGCTCGCCGCCCCGCCCTGGAAACAGCTCCCAGATCAGCTGCCGCCCGCGCGAAATATCGCCGTGGCTGTTGAGCACATCGCCAAACCGAGCATCCCAGACTCCCGGCTCAAAGCCGCCGTCAATTACTGCGCCCACCGTGGGGCAAACGCTATCGAAGGCGCGCCCGCCGTGTAGCTGCCAAGCAATGGGCGAGGCGGTGCCCATGGCGTCAATCAGCAGCCTGCCGCTGGCCGCTCTAGCCTGCTGGCTGGGCAGATGCGTAGTTTTGACCGTGACTTGCTCAGCGCTAATATCGGCGCGCAGAAACTCGGTCTCGTCCCAGATTTCGCCGCCTGCGGCCAGCAGCTTTTCGCCGCAGAGCCGCAGCAGCTTTTCAGCGTCAATGGCAATATTGAGGACGGTGGGCGTATGCAGCACCGGAGCCTTGCACTGGGGCGGATTGTTTGCATCAAAAAACTTGTGGAAGCCGTCTTGGTATTCGGCGGCAATCAGGCTCTCAAACTCGGCTGGGGTGAATAAGCCTAGCTCGATCAGGCTTTGAAACTCAGCCCGCGAAATATTCCATTCCCGGTTCATGCGGCCAAACGGCAGTCGCTCTAGCAGCAGCACTCGGTAGCCCAAGCGCGCCATCACCGCCGCATGGATCACGCCCAGCGCCCCGCCGATATAGATCAAGTCGTAGAGCTGATCTGATGCCGTTTGGGGATAATCTGAACGAAAAATCACCTGCTTAGGCTGCTGTGGATTTTGGACGCCTTCGCGCCAGCGCTGCTCCCACCAGTAGACGCGATTCAGATG
>CASBQH010000512.1 GCA_949127695.1 Synechococcales cyanobacterium PMM_0073 | reverse complement strand
TCGTCTCCGAATCCGCTGCCGCTAAACCCGCCGCCCTTGAGTCAGTAGCCGCGCCAGCAGGCAACCAGACTTTAGCGCTCGACTAGCGGCTGAAGCTGAAGCAGCAAATCGCTGCGAGGTTTAACTTCCAGATAGCTTTTGAGGCTATCGCCGAGGCTGACGCCGTTCACCTCAACATCTGCGGCTCCGGTGGTAGCCATGGCCAAGTTGACCAGCTGAATCAGCAGTCGCTGGTTCGGAATTTTGCCACTGAACACCACCACCGCGCCGCGTTGAGTGATCCGCAGGCTGCCCAGCTGTTCTGCCGTAAAGTTCTGCCGCACCAATAGCCCAACCCGCTTAGCCAGCCCGTGATGGTCATACTCGCCCTGTAGACCCATGCGTTCGGGTGGGATCGACTGAAATAAAGCGCCTGAGATCTGAGAATCGCTCAAGTCTAAGCGGTCGCTATCCTGAGAAATAGTCTGCTCTAAGCTCAGCTGAACGGTCATTTGGGATTCCTTCCTGATTCAACGTAGATTCTGTTGGAGCTGGCTGCTATTGGGATTGCCCAATCAAATAGCCAACTATCTCCGAAGTTGCACCGGGAACCTTACGAGACGAAACAGCTTGCTTTGTATGAAGCTGTCATAAGGCTAGCATAAAGATAAGCGGCAGGGTAGTCAAAAAACTGTCGTGGATATTACAGAGCTTGAAGCAATACGCAAAGCTACGATCTAGATCTCCAACTAAAGGCTGCTGCCGAGCTGTTGCCCAATGTGGCTCTGAACCGCGCCAGAAAAGAGCTACGAAGCTCAATCTGCTTCCGAGAAATCTAGAAAGTCTAGCTAAACTTCTAGATCAACACCAGAAATTTACCTGTACCTTAAATTACAGAATTTTATGAAGACTCAGTGCAAGTACGCATAAGATGCTCTGAAGCCGTCAGGTTGCGTATCACGGGCTTAGGTATGAATCGAGCCATCAGGCATCGTCATGCCTGTCAGCCTTGCGCCTGTGAGCTTTACCATGAGGCGATCAGAGACGCCAATTCTGGCTCCTTTGAGATTGGCTCCCCGCAGATCTGCGCCGCTGAGGTCAGCTCCAATCAAGTTAGCGCCTTGCAGGTTGGCCTGAGCCAGATTGGCCTCTAGCAAATTGGCGCGAAACAGATTGGCTCCGCTCAGGTCAGCTCCGGCAAAGTTGACCCGATGTAGAAACGCATCGCTCAGGTTGGCGTTGCTCAGGTTAGCGTTGCTCAGGTTGCGGTTAGACAGATCTTTTTCATGCAGATCAGCGCCGCTCATATTGCTGCCGCTCATATCGGGCTGGCTGTGCACCGGGCTGGCTGGAGCCGCAGTCTGATA
Source organism: Synechococcales cyanobacterium PMM_0073 (assembly GCA_949127695.1). GTDB lineage: Bacteria > Cyanobacteriota > Cyanobacteriia > Elainellales > Elainellaceae > Elainella. The sequence continues at coordinate 1,750 of CASBQH010000512.1, read as the reverse complement.
GCCTTCGGGGCGACGTGACTTGCTGCTGTCGCTGGCTCTCTCGCTGGTGGAGTAGGGCGACTGGTAGCTGCTGTAGCCGCCGTAGTTGCTGGAGTGGCGCGGCGGCTGATAGCTCTGGTAGCGGGGCGGCGGCGTCCGGTAGTCTGATGAGCTAGGGCGATAGTCTGAGCTAGGGGCTGAACGGGCTTCTGAGCGGGCCTCTGAGCGATCCCGGCTGGCTCTGGCGCTCGCTTTCGCAGCAGGCTGGCTGGGCTGACGGGTTCGCAACCGATCGCGAGCCTGGTTCAGCTCTTTGAGTTTCTTCTGGGCTTTTTCCTGAAGGCGGAGATTGTCTTTGGGCAGGCGATCCGGATGCCAAACAAACGCCAAGTCCTTGTAAGCCTGGTTCACTTCTTCCAGCGAGGCTCCCGGCTCTAGGTCAAGAACTCTATAGTCGTCATCGAGATTACTCATCAATGTCAGCGTTATTTGTTCTCATGCTACAGGCTAGATCGAACCAGAGGCACGCAACAGCAGGAAAATTTTCAATTGTGCGGGTTTAAGCCTGTCTCAGCTCTGTCCAAATTCCTGTCCAATTGTCAAAGCTGGCCAGCCAGCCAAGCTGAGTTCATCCGCATCAGGGAACCCTGACAAGCTAGAGCCAGCTGACGGCAAAATTTGGCGAGCAACAGCCTCCAGAGAATAGGCTCCAACTCAGTTTGCCGCTTTAGAATAGAAGCGAGTGGCTGATCAAATCGAGGCTCGACAGGAAGCCTGTCTCAGACGTAGACTTACATTATATTCGCACCGTTTGTGCATCAGCAGATACAGAATTAGGTTGACCGAAAAGTATGCGTAAAGTCCTTCCCTCCCCGCTGCAAACGCCGGTTGTTGCGCCTGTTGCGCCCGTTATCTTACCTCCAGTCACCCCAACGCGGGCAACCGGCGCGTTTGCGCTGATGGACAGCCTCAGACGGCATGGCGTCAAGCATATTTTTGGCTATCCCGGCGGCGCGATTCTGCCGATCTATGACGAACTGTATCGTAGCGAAGCCGCAGGCCATCTTCAGCATATTTTGGTGCGCCACGAGCAGGGGGCGGCTCATGCGGCAGATGGCTACGCCAGAGCCACCGGGCAGGTTGGCGTTTGCTTTGGCACATCAGGGCCGGGGGCGACCAATCTGGTCACGGGAATTGCCACCGCCCAAATGGACTCGATCCCGATTGTAATTATCACGGGGCAGGTGCCGCGTCCGGCGATTGGCAGCGACGCCTTTCAAGAAACCGATATCTATGGGATCACGCTGCCGATTGTCAAGCATTCTTATGTCGTGCGCGATCCGCGTCAGATGGCGCAGATTGTGGCTGAGGCGTTTCACATTGCTTCTACCGGGCGTCCGGGGCCTGTCTTAATTGACGTGCCCAAAGATGTGGGCGTGGAAGAATTTGACTATTTGCCGGTGGAACCGGGCACGGTGCGGCTACCGGGCTATCGCCCGACGGTTAAGGGCAATCCGCGCCAGATTATCCAGGCGCTGAAGCTAATCCGTGAGGCTGAGCGTCCGCTGCTCTATGTCGGCGGCGGCGCAGTCTCGGCCAATGCCCATGCCGAAATCCGCGAGCTGGCCGAGCGCTATAGCCTGCCCGTCACTACGACATTGATGGGGCTTGGCATCTTTGACCAGCATCATCCGCTCTCAGTGGGGATGCTGGGCATGCACGGCACCGCCTACGCCAACTTTGCCGTCACCGACTGCGATCTATTGATTGC
>CASBQH010000511.1 GCA_949127695.1 Synechococcales cyanobacterium PMM_0073 | reverse complement strand
TGCGCCGCTGTTGGCACATTGGTTTCACAATCTGCCGATTCGCCGCAAGCAGATGCTGGCGCTGTTCACCTCTGAAATCATTTCGGTGCTGGGATTAGTGGGGGTCGGCTCCTGGCTGCTCGTCAGCGCTGGACGGGCACAGCTGCTTAACCAGGCTCAATCAGAAGCTGCCGTCACCAAGCTAGAATACAACATTAAAATTAACCAAATGGGGTTTGGCTTTCGCGGCCAGTCAGAAAATGCTGCGGTAATTGAAGCCGCGCAGGCGCATCGCAATCGTCAGGTGCCAAGCGAGCTACAGGCTCAGGTCAGCACCATTCTGGCCAACGAAGTTAAAGCCCGCGAAATTGAATATGCGACGCTGGTGGGTGCCGATCTGCGGATCATTGCTAGCGCCAACGCCGATCGCACGGGCGAAAGATTTGATCCAGAGGGGCTAGTCGGCACGGTGTTGGCCAATCCGCGTCAGATCAAAACCAGCGCCATTGTTAGCTGGGCTGAGCTGCAAAGAGAAGCGCCGCCGCTGCCCCAGGGGTTTCTGCGGCAAGACTCGCTGATTCGCTATACCGTCACGCCAGTCCGAGATCCAGCTAGCGAAGCCGTAATTGGCGTGCTGGTTTCCGGCGATTTGGTCAACAGCAAGCTGCCGATTGTGCGCGGCACGCTAGAAGCCTTTGGCAACGGCTACAGCGCCATCTATCAGCGCCAGCCTGACGGTGAATTTAGCTTGGCAACTTCGCTGCACTTAGCGCAAACTAGCCCGGTGGATCAAGCCACTCGAAATTTGGCGCTGCCGCAAACCAATTTGCTAGCGCAAGCCGCCAGCAGTCCCGGCAAGGTGGTGACTGAGCGGATCAGGCTAGGCGATCAGACCTATACCATGGCCGCTCAGGCGATTAACAACTTCAAAGAGCAGCCGGTGGCTATCTTGGTGCGCGGCACCTCTGAGCAAACCCTAAACGCGCTGCTGCGCCGCAGCCTGCTGCTTCAGCTGGCAATTGCCGCTGTGGCCGTGGCCACCGATCTTTTGCTAGGCGGGATGCTGGGTCGTTCGATTGCTCGCCCAATTGAGCGGCTGCGGCAGACGGCGCTGCGGTTTGCCCAAGGCGATCGCAGCGCTCGCGCTACCGTCTTTGCCCAAGACGAAACGGGCGAACTGGCGCTGGCCTTTAACGACTTGGCTGCCAACGTGGTCGCCTCTGAGTCTTCGCTGATTGGGCAGAGTCAGCGGCAGCAGCGCAACGCCGAACGCGCCCGACTGCTGAGCGAAATTACCGTGCAGATTCGCCGCTCGCTGGAGCCTGCCGAAATTCTCAGCGTCTCGGTGGAGGGCGTCCGCGCCTTGCTCAAAACCGATCGCGTCTTGATCTATCGCTTTAATCCTGACTACCAGAGCGGCCAAATTGCCGCTGAATCTGTGGGTGAACCCTGGCTAGAAGGACTGGGGCAGACCATCCACGATCCGCTGACGCCTGAATCGCTACAGCGCTATCGCACAGGCCGGATCTCGATGATCGAAAACTTGGCCAAAGCGCAGCTGAGCCACTGCCACTGCGAGATTCTGGAGCGGCTAGAAGTGCAGGCCAATCTCGTCGCGCCAATTTTGGTGGGCGAGGATCTAGTTGGCCTGCTCTGCGCCCATGAATGTTCGCAGCCGCGCAGCTGGGATGCCAGCGAAATTGAGCTGATGCAGCAGCTCTCGACTCAGATTGGCTATGCCCTGTCGCAGGCCAAATTGCTCCAGCAGCAGAAATCCTTGGTGGAGCGGGAGCGGCAGCTGAACGGCATGGTGTTAAACATGCGGGCTTCGCTGGATCGGCAGCAGGTGTTTCAGTCAGTGGTGCAGGATCTGTGGCAGGTGCTACAAGCCGACCGGGCAATTGTGTTTTTGTTTGACGCGCAGTGGCAGGGCACAATTGTGGCCGAAGCTGTCACTCCCGGCTGGAACTCAGCGCTCCAGAAGCAGATCCATGATCCCTGTTTTGCCGCCAACTATGTCGAGCAATATCGCCAAGGGCGCGTCCAGGTCATTGATAATATTGCCGAAGCCAACCTGACCCAATGCCATTTGCAGCAGCTAGAGCCATTTCAGGTCAAGGCCAATCTGGTCGCGCCAATTGTGGTGAACGAGGAATTGCTGGGGCTATTAATCCTGCATCAGTGCGCCGCGCCGCGCCGCTGGCAGGAGGACGAAATTAGCTTGATGCGTCAAGTCGGGACACAGCTCGGATTTGCGATTGAGCAGGCCAGCCTGTTTGACCAAAAAGAAACGGCGCGGCTCCAGGCCGAAGCCCTCTCCAACGACCAGCGCGACCAAAAAGAAGCCCTGCAAATGCAGCTGCTGGAGCTGCTGAGCAGCGTCGAAGATGCCTCACAGGGCAACCTGACCGTGCGAGCCGATGTCTCGGCAGGCGAAATTGGCATTGTCGCCGACTTTTTCAACTCAATTATCGAAAGCCTGCGCCAGATTGTCACCCAGGTGAAGCAGTCGGCAATGCAGGTAAACAGCGCCCTGGGGCAAAACGAGGATGCGGTGCGGCGGCTGGCCGACGAGGCGCTCCAGCAGGCGGACGAAACCACCCGCACCCTCAGCTCCGTTGAGCAGATGACCGCCTCAATTCAGCAGGTGGCGGCCAAAGCCCAGCAGGCGGCAGCAGTGGCGCGCAATGCCTCCAGCACTGCCGAAACCGGCGGCAGCGCCATGGACAAAACCGTGCAGAACATCCTCAGCCTGCGCGAAACCATCGGTGAAACGGCCAAAAAAGTGAAGCGGCTGGGTGAATCGTCGCAGCAGATTTCTAAAGTAGTGTCGCTGATTAACCAGATTGCGCTGCAAACCAACCTGCTGGCGATCAACGCTGGAATTGAAGCAGCTAGAGCAGGAGAAGAAGGCCAGGGCTTTGCGGTGGTGGCCGAGGAAGTGGGCGAACTGGCGGCGCGCTCGGCGGCTGCCACCCGCGAGATTGAAACCATTGTGGCGACAATTCAGCGCGAAACAACGCAGGTGGTGGAGGCAATGGAGCAGAGCACCAGCCAGGTGGTGGAAGGCACGGCGCTGGTTGAGTCTGCCAAGCAGAGCCTCGGCCAAATGCTGCAAGTCTCGCGCCAAATCGACGAGCTGGTGCAGGCCATTTCAACCGAAACCGTCTCTCAGGTGGAAACTTCGGGCGCAGTCTCTAGCCTGATGCGCCAAATTGCCCAGGTGTCAGTACAAACCTCTAGCTCGTCGCGGCAGATCTCCGATGCGATTCGTCAAACGGTGGCCATCGCTCAGGAGCTTCAGGCTTCGGTGGGTGCGTTTGAAGTGGAAGCTGAGGATTTGCTCTAGTCTTTTCCAGCCTTTTCCAGCCTGTCCCAGCTTGGCCTTACTCTCCCTATTTCCCTTCTTTTGGATGCTGACTTATGTCACAGAATCAGGAACTCGAAATTCAGCTGCAATTTCTTGACGAAGCCGCAGAATACCTCAGCACGCTGGAGTCAGCCGTTTTGGGGCTTTCCCAGCAGAACGTCGAGCTAGAGAAAGTGAATGCTGCCCTGCGCTCTGCCCATTCGATCAAAGGCGGCGCAGGCATGATGGGCTACCCGCTGCTGAGCGAACTGTCGCATCGGCTCGAAGACTCGTTTAAGGTGCTGAAGGTGCAGCGGCAGTCGGTGCAGGTAGATGCTCAGCTTGAGCAGCTCTTGCTGGCCGCTGTCGGCTGTCTGCGCCAGGTGATTGACCAGCATCGGCAGCATCGGCCCGTTGAACCTGACTGGCTAGCGGGCTATGTCAAGCCAATCTTTGAGCAGCTGCACCAGCGGTTGGGCGATCCGGCTCCCGAAGATGCCCAGTCGATGCTCTCGCCGGAAGAAGGTCAAGATGTCGTAATTCTGCTGTTCCAAACCGAAGTAGAGGGCTGCTTAGAGCGCCTAGAGTCAGTGCTGGTGGCCTCTGATCCGCGTCTGCGCGAAGAGGTAGAAATTTTGACGCAGGAGCTAGGCGGGCTGGGCGAAATGCTTCAGCTTCCGGCCTTTACGCAGCTCTGTGCCTCAATTGCTCAGGCGTTAGAGCCGACCTTTCAGCCCGCCGAGATTCTAGAAATCGCGCAGCAGGCTTTGCAGGCTTGGCGAGCGTCGCAGGCGCTGATTTTGGCAGGGCAGCTGGAGAGTTTGCCCACCGGCATTCTGTTTGACAGAGCGCCAATTGCCGCAGCGCCCAGTCCGGCAGAGGGAGTCAGAAGCGTTGAGCTGGTTGATCCAGCGCAAGATCCAGTTCCAGCCGCAGTCCCATTCCGGCTGACTCAGCCTGCTCCAGTCCCCGACGAGCGCAAGGCGCAGACCGCAGGTATCCGCAATCCTGAGCCAGCCTCCTCAGCCGAAGAACCCGCAGTCGAGAACGCAGTCGAGAACGCAGTTGAAAATACCGTGCGGGTTTCGGTAAAGCAGCTCAACCAGCTCAGCGATCTGTTTAGCGAGCTGATTATCGAACGCAACGGCCTAGATCTGCATCTGAAGCGGCTGCGCGGTTTGGTGACGGGTCTGAGCGAGCGCGTCAAAACCCTAGAGTCTTCCAATATGGAGCTGCGGGATGCCTATGACAAAGTTGAAACACAGGTGCTGGGAATTGATTCCACCAGCCCCCCCAACCTTCAGCCCGCCTTGACCAGCAGCCTCGCCAAGTTTGATCTGCTCGAACTCGACCGCTACAGCAGCCTGCATCTGCTCTCCCAAGAGGTGATGGAAACGATTGTGCAGGTGCAGGAAGTCACCAGCGACATTGACCTGGGGCTAGATGAAGCTGAGCAGACCACCCGCGAGCTGCACAAAACCTCGCGCCAGCTGCAAACTCGCCTCACCCAGGTGCGAATGCGCCCGTTTTCCGACATTACCAGTCGCTTTCCGCGAGCCCTGCGCGAGCTGTCGCTGCAATACCAAAAGCCGGTGCAGCTGCGGGTAGAAGGCGAACAGCTCTCAATCGACCGCAGCATTCTCGAAGCAATGAATGAGCCATTAATGCACCTGCTGCGAAATGCCTTTGACCACGGCATTGAGCCCATCGAACAGCGACGGCAGCAGGGCAAATCAGTGGAAGGGCTAATCCAGATTCGCGCTAGCCACCAGCAAAACCGCACGGTTATTACGCTCAGCGACGACGGCGCAGGCATCCCAAT
>CASBQH010000510.1 GCA_949127695.1 Synechococcales cyanobacterium PMM_0073 | reverse complement strand
GGTTTAGCCCCACTGTCAGCCCAGACACCAGCGTACTGTTGAACAAATATTGGCCAAACGGGTTGGTCTGCCAGACTTTGACAAAGTTGCTGAAGGTGGGCTGCGCGGGCAGAAACTGCGGCGGAAACTGAAAAATATCTTCGCCCGCGGATTTAAAAGCCGTACTCACCAGCCAGAGTAGCGGCAGCAGCATGATGGCGGCAATGGCCAGCAGCAGCAGGTAGGTGGAGAGAAGCTTGCCAATTTTTTGCAGATTCATGGCTCGCGAAATTTCAGAGGGCTGCTCTAGATTAATTGATCTCTATCCAAAATAGATGAGGCTAAATCATAGATGCGCCCAAAATAGATTAGGCTAAAGTGGCTCTGCGGTTCAGATATAGGCAAGTGGTAGGCAAGTTTGCATGGGCGACCAATGGTTTTTTGTGGCCAAGCTGTTTTTAGTCTCTGGCCTAATTTCTGGGGCAATCAAATATCTGCTGCCGCCGTTGAATATTCCGGCTACCAACGCAGTGGCTTTGGTGCTGGTGCTCACGCCGCCGCTGCTGCTAGCCGCAATGCTGGCATGGCGACAGGCGCAAGCTGCCAACTCACCCGACTAATGCTCTAGCACTTTTACTCTGACGCCATGCGGACAATTGCCGAAATTAACGCCAAAATTCAGCAGCAGCGAGCCGTCGTGCGAACCGCAGAAGAGCTGAAGGCCAGAGTGCAGGAAGTGGGCCTGGCCAAGGCGGCAAAAGAAACCGACGTGATTACCACCGGCACGTTTGAGCCGATGGAGTCTTCCGGAGCGATTTTGAACATGGGGCATACCGACCCGCCAATCAAGATTCGCCAATGCTGGCTAGATGGCGTCATGGCCTATTCTGGGTTTGGCGCAGTGGATTTGTACTTAGGCGCAACCCAGATGGCGGAAGGCTTACCCGGTGAAGGCATTGCCGAGGAGCGGGGCGGCGGGCATGTGATTGCCGATTTGATTGCAGGCAAGTCAGTCAGCCTGCGCGCCACCGGGCATGTCACCGACTGCTACCCGCGTGCTGCCTTTGAAACCACGATCACCAAAGACAGCATCAATCAGTTTTATCTCTATAATCCGCGCAACCTTTACCAGAATTTTATTGTGGGCGTAAACGGCGGCGACCGACCGCTCTACACCTACTTGGGGCCGCTCCAGCCCGGATTAAGCAACGCCGTCTATTCCAATCCGGGAGCGCTGTCGCCATTAATGAACGACCCGGATTTGGCGCTGGTGGGCGTGGGCACCAAGATTTTTTTGGGCGGTGGCATCGGCTATGTCGCCTGGGAAGGAACCCAGCATTTCCCGCTGCAACGGCGCTTGCCCAACCGCACGCCCGTTGGCCCCGCCGCGACGCTGGCCTTAATTGGCGACGCGAAGCAGATGCAGGCGCGCTGGGTGAGAGGCTGCTACTTCAAGAGCTACGGCTCATCGCTGATGCTGGGCGTGGGCGTACCGCTGCCCGTACTGAATGAGTCGGTGGTGGCGCATTGTGCCGTGCAGGATCAGGACTTGGTGGCTCCGGTGGTGGATTTTTCAATTCCGCGTCGGGTGCGGCCTACGTTTGGCTTAGTCAGCTACGCGCAGCTGAAGTCAGGCAAAATTACGATTGAGGGCAAGCCGGTGCGGACTGCGCCGCTGGCCAGCATTTACCTGTCGCGGCAGGTGGCGCAGGAGCTGAAGCAGTGGATCACCGAAGGCAAATTTACCCTAACCGAACCCGTCGCCGCCATTCCGCCTGAGCGCAGCTTTGTTGCCCAAGATCGGCGCAGCGCTCAGCTAAGCCTGGATTAAAGCCTCGATTTGCGCTGCCGCCGTGGGCAGGGCGTGGGTCAAAACTTCGCGGCCTGTGGGCGTAATCAAAACATCATCTTCAATCCGAATGCCGCGCACGTCCGAGAACTGCGCCAACCGCTCCCAATTCACGCAATCTTGATAGCGCGTCCGGCGCTCTGGATCATTCAGCAGGGCAGGCACTTGATAAAATCCCGGCTCGATTGTCACCACCATGCCTGCTTGCAGCCTCCGATCCAGCCGCAGATAGCCCAGCCCAAACCGCTCGCTGCGAACGCGCCCAGCCGCATATCCGGCCAAGTCGCCCAAGTCTTCCATATCATGCACATCCAGCCCCAGCAGATGCCCAATGCCATGCGGGAAAAACAGGGCGTGAGCATCTTGCTCAACCAGATCTTCTGCTTGACCGCGCAGGATTCCTAGATCCACCAAACCCGCCGCCAAAGCCTGCGCTGCCGTCAGATGCAGCTCGCGGTATTCCACGCCGGGACTGGCCTGCTGAATACAGGCATCATGCGCCGCCAGCACCAGATCGTAAAGATCGCGCTGAGTGGACGAAAATTGGCCAGCGGTCGGCCAGGTTCGCGTCACGTCTGCTGCCCAGCCCGACTCGGTTTCGGCTCCCAAGTCGGCCAGCAGCAGGTCGTTCGGCTGCACGGCGTGATGGTAAGCATTGTTATGCAGCACTTCGCCATGCACGGTCACAATGCTGCTGTAAGCGGGAGTCATGTTGTGAGCTATCAGCACGGCTTCCATCGCTGCCCGGATTTCGGCCTCGGTTTTTGCACCTAAGGTCGCTCGCATTCCGGCCTGATGCGCCGCGACCGTGACGGCGGCGGCTCGTCGCATCTCGGCAATGGCCAGCTCGTCGTGAATCAGCCGTAGCTCGACCATCGCTGCTGCCAGCTCTTGGTCAATCGCTTGCAGGGCTTTAGCGGGCGGCAGGTCGCGCTTCAGCCAGTCGGTCTGCTGCTGACGGGTGGCGGACTCCTGCACCGGAATCGTGGCGGCTCCGTCTAGGTAAGCTGCCAGCTGACTCAAAGGGTAGGCTGCATCTGCGCCAATTTCTGCCGCCACCTGATCGCGGCTAGGGCTGTCGCCATGCCAGAGCCGATCGGCAGCAGTCGCTTCGTCCATAAACAGCTCTAGCCGCCCTGCCTCTAGGCGAATGGCGGCGTTGGCGATTGGCAGTCCGGCAAAGTAGAGAAAATGGCTGCTGGCGCGAAACGGATGGACATTGGCCGGGAAGTTGCGGGCGGCACTGCGCCCCGACCATAGCACCGCTGGAAATGAGATCCGCTGGGCCAAGCGCTGTCGGCGCTGTTGCAGAATATTGGCTAGAGAGGGGGTTGGGCGTTCGCTGAGCTGCATAGAGATTTGCTCACAAGCTGCTAATTTGGCTAGTCTTTATCAGCATAATAAATATACTCAACTACCGAGATTGATCCCATTAACACCTCTCACCCCTTTCAAACCACCCCGCTTTCAGTTGCCGAGCGCTTTGCCGCCGGAAAAGCCCTGCGTCTCAAAGTTAAGCGTCCTGACCTGGGGCTGTACCAACCCGCCGCCAATCGTCCCGATCCAATCGCGATTCTAGAAGCGCAGGCCACCAGCCGCTTACCAGAACTCGTGCCGCTGCGCTATGCCCGGATGTCCACCTCGCCCTTTGCCTTTCTGCGCGGGGCAGCGGCAGTGATG
>CASBQH010000509.1 GCA_949127695.1 Synechococcales cyanobacterium PMM_0073 | reverse complement strand
GCATTCGTGACCTCAAGAGCTTCAACGATGTGCCCGTCTTTCAGCTGGCCAACGCTTCCGGCGCGCTCACCCTAATTGACTCCCAGTTTCAAACCCTCTCGCCAGATCGCCCAAATTCAGCGATTAAGCTGGAGGCGGGCAATCTGTTTGTCCGCAATTTGCAGAGTAGCGGCTACGCCAGCACGATTCAAGCCAAAGACGGCTCCAGCTTGGTCGATGCCGCCACCATTGATGAATATTCTGCAATTGTCGCTCCTGATCTGCCGCTGCGCCAAAATCCAGTCCGCTCTAGCTGGAACGACAGCGCCACCACCTTAAATCTGCCGGTCTCTGATCCGCCAGAAATCCCTTGGGAAACCGATCTGAGCCAATGGGCGAGTCCTCAGCAGTTTGGCGGCATTGCTGGAGATGGTAAAGATGACACCGCCGCACTGCAAGCCGCAATTGATTCAGGCGCAACCACTGTCTATCTCCCCGGCACTCAAACTTGGGATATTAACGGTGATATATACCTTCGCGGCAATTTACAGCGCTTAACTGCGTTCAGTCGCTTAGATGGCACGGGTCGCTTGATTGTGGTTGATCAAGATGCTCAGGGAGTTTCTGTGGATGCTTCTACGCTGCCTCAGGCCGTTAGCATTGAGCATATGTGGCTGTTTAGGGGGATTGAGCATCAGTCAGATCGCACGCTGGTGGTGAACGATATTGAAGGTGGAGATATTACCGCTGGAGCAATTGGCAGCGGCGATCTATATATTCAAGACGTGGTGGGGACATTAGCGCTGGGTGCGGGGCGGCGAGCTTGGGCGCGTCAACTCAACACTGAATATGGCGAGAGTCCAATTACCAATCTAGATTCACAGGCGACCGGGATTGTCAATGATGGCGGTCAGCTGTGGATTTTTGGGCTAAAGACCGAAAAGGGCAGCATTAAAGTCGATACCAAAAACGGCGGCAGAACTGAAGTCTTGGGCGCTCACATTGCGGAAGTGGGCAATAATCCCCAAACCGATGAGCCAATCTTTCGCTCAACAGACTCCAGCGTCAGCTACGTCAACCTCAGAACCAGCAGCTTTTCTGACAATGCGTTTGATACCCTAATTTCAGAAACTCGAAACGGCGAGACTCGGACTGTTTCGCGCAGCGCCGGGTTTGCGGCCAACGAGATCTGGGCGACAGGCGGTGGCGTAGTGCTGCCCGTTTATCTGGGAAATCAGCTGGGGAATCAGCTGGGGAATCAGCCTGTGCCGCCTGATGCAGAATCAAAGCCCCCTTGCCTGCGCTAGCTCAACTAGGCGCACCACAAGCTCTGGAAACGCCAGGCCGCTGGCCTCCCAGAGCTGCGGATACATGCTGGTGGCGGTAAAACCGGGCAGCGTGTTGATTTCGTTGATCAAAATCTCGCCTGTGGCTTCCAGATAAAAGAAGTCCACCCGCGAAATTCCGGCTCCGTCAATTGCTAAGAAAGCCTGCACCGCCATCTGTTGAATCTGGCGGCTTACTTCTGGCGGCAGCTGAGCCGGAATTACCAGGTCAGCTTGACCCGCCGTATATTTCGTTTCGTAGTCATAGAAGTCGCTGCTAAAGCGGATCTCGCCCACCACCGAAGCTTGGGGCTGGTCGTTACCCAGCACGGCACATTCCACCTCACGCGCTATCACGCCCGCCTCGACAATCAGCCGACGGTCGTAGCTAGCCGCGCTTTCCAGCGCTGCCGTTAGCTGACTGCGGCTGCGAACCTTGGCAATCCCGACTGAGGAGCCGAGGTTGGCAGGCTTGACAAAGCAGGGATAGCCCAGTTCGGCTTCAATTTGGTCGCAGAGCTGCGAGAGCCGCTCAGAGCTGGAGCGCACCTGGCTGCGCGTCACGCCCAGATACTTGACCTGCGGCAGTCCGGCCTGGGCAAAGGCAGTTTTCATCGCCAGCTTATCCATGCCAATCGCCGCAGCCAGCAAGCCACAGCCGACGAACGGCACCTGCATCAGCTTTAGCAAGCCCTGAATTGTGCCGTCCTCGCCGTTTGGGCCATGCAGCATTGGAAACCACAGATCTACCTCGCGCGCTGCCGCCGGAAACTCCCAGAGCGATTTGCCGGGAGCCTGCATCGGCTGGCCTGAATCCAGCACCGCCTGCGCCACTGCCCCAGCCTGCCAGCTGCCGTCTTTTTGAATATAAAACGGCAGAACCTGATAGGGGCTTGCCTTGAGCGCTTTGACAATGGCCTGAGCTGAGCAGATTGACACCTCATGCTCCCCAGAGCAGCCGCCAAACAAAGCTCCAATTTGCAGCGTCATAGTCGTTCCGTCAGCGCAAAGATTGCAGCTAGCCTACCATATCAAAGCTCTGTCGCTGTGCTGATCCCCACAGCGATCCCCAGTTTTAAAATTAGCATTACGTAACATACAACACTTTTTACTAGCTTGGAGTATCGGGATGATCAATTCAAAGGGAGCGCTGGTGATTATTGGCGGCGCAGAAGATAAAGAGGGCGATTGTTTAGTGCTGCGGGAGTTTGTGCGGCGAGCGGGCGGCACCAAGGCCAAAATTGCCGTACTGACTGCGGCCACGACTGCCCCGCGTGAAGTAGGCGATACCTATATTCGGGTCTTCAAAGAGATTGGAGCAGAAGCGGTAGAGGTCATTGACACAGAGCATCCCGAAGATGGCGACCGGCAAGAGACAGTAGATAAACTACAGCAGGCGACCGGAATTTTCTTTACCGGCGGCGATCAGGCGCGGATCATTGAGTTGGTAAAGGGGACGCGGGTGGATCAGGCGATTCGGCAGATGCATGCGGCAGGTGTGGTAATTGGCGGCACCAGCGCCGGAGCCGCCATGATGCCCGACATTATGATTGTCGAAGGTGATTCGGCCACCCATCCGCGCGTGGATTCGGTAGAACTAGGGGCAGGCATGGGATTTTTGCCCGGTATTGCGGTGGATCAGCATTTTTCACAGCGTGGGCGCTTAGGCCGCTTGATTGCGGCGCTAGTGCAGCAGCCGGCTATTTTAGGGATCGGAATTGACGAAGATACGGCAGTGATTGTCGAGGGCAATGAGTTTGAGGTGGTGGGGCAAGGCTCGGTGACGGTGGTGGACGAAACTGAAGCCACGCACAACAACCTAGAGCTGCTGCTGAGAAATGAAAGTCTGGCCATTTGCGGCGTCAAGCTGCATATTCTGCCAGCAGGCTACCGCTTTAACTTGCAGACTAGACAGCCGATCTTGCCGATGGATCTAACTGTACAGAGCGCAGCTTGAACCGATAAAAAGACCGCCTCCTCCCAGGAAAGCGGTCTTTGAGTGAGTTTTAGAGCGGCAGACCTTGCCGCTCTCTATCTCGTCTCAGTTGCTTTATCTCAGCTACTTCGTCTCAGTAAAGTCAGCGTCAATCACATCATCCGCGCCGCCCGCAGAAGCCGCAGCATCCGCTTCAGCACCGTCTGTGGGGGCTTCTCCAGACTCGCTGCCCTGGTAGATGCTGCTGCCTAGACTGTAGAGGCTTTGCTGAAGCTCAGCGGTCTGCGACTTGATCTTGTCATAGTCTTCTTGGGCGACGGCATCACGCAGGTCTTTGATCTGGGTTTCTAGCTTGGCCTTGTCATCCGCAGGCACTTTGTCACCCAGGTCGGCAATCTGCTTTTCAGCCTGGTAAGCTAGCGAATCTGCCTGGTTCTTCAGGTCAATTTTTTCGCGGCGCTCGCGGTCTGCATCGGCGTTGCGCTCGGCTTCGTTCACCATCCGCTCCACTTCGTCCTTCGGCAAGGTGGAAGCCGTGATGCCGCTGACGGTTTGGACTTTACCAGTGCCCCTGTCTTTGGCTGTCACCGACAGAATGCCGTTGGCATCAATGTCAAAAGTGACTTCAATTTGGGGCACGCCACGCGGCGCGGAAGGAATGCCATCGAGTCGGAACACCGACAGCTCGCGGTTGTCGTTGGCCATCTCGCGCTCGCCTTGCAGCACGCGGATTTCGACGTTGCTCTGGCCGTCTGCTGCGGTTGAGAATACCTCAGACTTCTTGGTGGGAATCGTGGTGTTGCGCGGAATGATTTTGGTCATCACCCCACCCAGCGTTTCCACACCCAGCGACAGCGGCGATACGTCAAGCAGCAAAATATCCTTGACTTCGCCCGCCAGCACGCCCGCCTGAATCGCGGCACCCATTGCCACTACTTCGTCGGGGTTAACGGTTTGGTTAGGCTCTTTGTCCAGAATGCGACTCACCAGCTCTTGGATCGCCGGAATCCGGGTTGACCCCCCCACCAGCACCACTTCATTGATGCTGTTTTTATCTTTCTTGGCGTCCCGCATCGCGTTTTCGACCGGGATGCCGCAGCGCTTGATCAGGTCACTGCACAGGTCTTCAAATTTACCGCGCGTCAGAGTCATTTCCAGGTGCTTGGGGCCATCCTGCGTCGCGGTGATGAAGGGCAGGTTAATTTCGGCCTGCGTGACGCTAGACAGCTCAATCTTGGCTTTTTCAGCCGCTTCGGTTAAGCGCTGGAGCGCCTGCTTGTCTTTCCGCAGATCAATGCCTTCAGATTTGCGGAACTCGTCGGCTAGGTAGTCCACGATTTTTTTGTCGAAGTCATCGCCGCCTAAGTGAGTATCGCCAGAGGTGGAGAGCACTTCAAACACGCCGTCGCCCACTTCCAAGACCGAGACATCAAACGTACCGCCGCCCAAGTCAAACACCAGCACGGTTTCGTTGCTCTTCTTGTCAAGGCCATAAGCCAGCGAGGCCGCAGTCGGCTCGTTGATGATCCGCCGCACTTCTAGACCAGCAATTTTGCCCGCATCTTTGGTGGCTTGGCGCTGCGAGTCGTTGAAGTAGGCTGGGACGGTAATCACCGCCTGGGTGACATCTTCGCCTAGATATTTGCTGGCGTCCTCTTTCAGCTTTCGCAGCACCTGCGCCGAGATTTCTTCAGGGGCAAACTGCTTGCTCTGGTTAGAAGAGTCAATTTTGACGTTGCCGCCTGTGTTCAGCACCTTATACGAAACCTCAGTAGCTTCGTTGCTGATTTCGTCAAACCGCCGACCAATAAAGCGCTTCACCGAATAAAAGGTATTTTCGGGGTTCATCACCGCCTGACGCTTGGCAATCTGCCCCACCAGCCGATCGCCATTTTTGGCATAGGCCACCACAGAGGGCGTCGTGCGCGCACCTTCTGCATTGGGGATTACAGTCGGCTTGCCGCCTTCCATTACCGCCACGCAGGAGTTTGTTGTTCCTAAGTCAATTCCAACTACTTTCGCCATAAAACTAATGCTCCGGTTCTAGATAAAAAATCTGGTTCCTGGTTAATCCACCTGGGTTAATTCATTCTGGAAATTCCACCTGCTAACGGACAGCTCGGCACAGGCTAATCTCAGGATGACAACACCCTTTATATACTCTGTGCGTTTGGCGATTCGATGAAGGTGGGTTTACCGAACCCTGAGTGGACGGTTAACCAAAACTTTTCTGAAAATCTACTGGGTTGTTTACTAAGTTGTTTACTGGGCTGGCCATTGGGCTGGCCTGCTGAGCCGCTGCAAGCAGCGAATCTATCAAGCTCGAACGCGATGTCTTTAGTTTAAGCAGTGCAGCGTCAACCGGAATTGGGGCGAACCGTAACGACAAGGGTGGGGTTGCCCCAATCTCTGGATTTCGCGGGCAGAAATTGCAGCTGCTTGGGTGCCGCTTCAGTTGGGCAGTCCGCCCGCTGAATTGCCCTGCGGCAGCTCCTGTACCGCAATATTCAGCAAAAACTCAGTGGGCTGAGTCGCGATCACATCGATCTGATATTCGCCGCCCTCAAAAATGCGGGCATTCCAAGTCACGACGCCGCTGGCATTTTCGACCGGACGACCGTCAGGATAGTGAATATTCAGCGTCACTGCCCCTGCCAACAGCTCCGCTTTCAGCACTTGACCGGGCTGGAGATTGATCAAATAGCGCTTCATTCGCTGTTCGCTGCTCTGGCCGCTGATCTGAGTATTGCGATTAATTTCAGGCGTCAAGACCTGCACCTCTGGCTCGGCGGGAGGCGCAGGTGATGGGCTGGGTGATGG
>CASBQH010000508.1 GCA_949127695.1 Synechococcales cyanobacterium PMM_0073 | reverse complement strand
TCGTTGCCTTCAGCAATCGCGATGCCGAGAGGGCAGGGGAGATCACTCAGAAGTTCGGCCTGAAGCGGTGCTATGCCGACTGGCGTGAAATGTTAGATTCCGAGAAGCCCGACTTTATCGACATCATCACCCCGCCGCCCACGCATGCCGCCATTTGTGCGGAGGCCGCGCAACGTGGCATTCACATCATCTGCCAAAAGCCGCTTGCCCCCACGTTTGCTGAGGCCCGCGAGATCGTTGCCAATGCCAACGCCGCAGGAGTGCGCTTCATGGTTCATGAAAATTTCCGCTTCCAGCCCTGGCACCGCGAGCTGAAGCGTCAGCTGGGCGCAGCGGTTCGAGTCAGAATCCACAATCGCCAGCACCAGCTCCACCATCACCGACTGCATGCGCGGGTTCAGCGTCCCCATCATGCCGCAGTCCAAAATTCCCAGCCTGCCGTCGTTCAGGTAAAACAAATTGCCGGGATGCGGATCAGCGTGAAAAAAGCCCTCGATTAAATACTGCTGCAAAAATACCCGAAAGGTCAGCGAGGTGAAGGCGTGTCGAGTGGCCAGTCCGCTGGCCGAGCGGTCGGTGGCGGCCTCAGCCTTTAAAATCGGCAGGCCATCTAGCCATTCTATTACCAGCAGCTTGCGGCTCGACAGCTCGCGGTAAACCTGCGGCACCACCACCTGATTGGGGTCAAACCAGCGGCTCTGGCTAAGGTTTTGGCGCAGGCGTTCGGTGTAGCTGGCTTCCTGGGTAAAATCTAGCTCGTTGCGGAGCGAAATGCTAAATTCTTCGGCCAGATCCACAATGCTGTAGCGCTTGCCAAAGTCAGTGGCTGAGAGCAGCCCCGCAATCTGCTTAAACAGGCCAATATCCTGATTCACAATCACCTCAATGCCGGGTCGCTGGATTTTTATCGCGACCGGCTGACCGTCTTTCAAAGTAGCGCGGTAGATCTGGGCAATCGATCCGGCGGCAATCGTCTGGTGGTCAAAGCTGGCAAACAAGGCTTCGGGATCTTGCCCTAGCTCCAGCCGCAGCGCCAGCTCCATTCTGCCCCAGTCCAGCGGCGGCACATCTGACTGGAGCAGGCTGAGCGCCTGAATGTAGCTGGGCGGCAGCAGATCGGGGCGCGTGCTCAGCAGTTGACCCAGCTTCACATAGACGGGGCCCAGATCGGTGAGAATCTTGCAGAGCACTTCGGGCGCGGGCAGATCTGGCTCATCGCTCTTGCCCAGGGTGAGCAGCTGGCGCATATAGTCCCAGCCATGCCGAATCAACACCTCGACAATTTCTCGCTGCCGAGCAGTAGAGCTAACCAGGGCGTTCACAGGAGCTTTCATGGGGGTAGGGCATCTGAAAAAGTCAGTATGAAGCTACCGTAACAAATCTAGCGCCTGAAAAACCCCGGCAGCGCTCAAGTTGAAGCGACCGGGGTGAGTTTCAGCTGGCTAAAGGGTGCAGCCGCTAGTCGAGATAGCCCATCAGCGTTGAGCCGTCACCGAGGTCATTGGAAGCAATGGGGCGACCGCCGGTAATTTGGTGAGAGTTCATCAAATGCGGATCGCTGGCGACAATGGGGCGACCGCCGGGCAGCGTCAGGTCATCGCAGACCACAAGCTCGCTGGCAAAAATCGGGCGATTGCCTATATATTCAATCACTTGCAGATGGCTGACTTCAACCGGGCGATTGTTCATGATGGTGCCATAAACTTCGAGATGGCTGGCTTCAATCGGGCGAATTCCGGCTTCGCTGTAGCTTTCGGCCACCTCTAGCTCTCCGTCTTGGTGAACGGCCAGCCCGGTTTCTTCGGGCGGCTTCGGCTTGCTGGCCAGCTCTAGCTTGCCTGCTTTGACGGCGCTGGTTTCGCCGTTTTTAGCTTCGCCGTTTTTGGGTTCGCCATTTTTGAGTTCACTGGCCATCGTTTTTTCTGCCTCTGACATTTTATCCTCCAATTCCACTGCGCTGTTTCCCCCTGCCTGATGCTTGGCCGCACTGCTGGCTGCCGTCTTCGTCCGACTGCGGCTCGCTCTGCGGCTGGCTTGACTGCCTGTATTAGTTGGACTGCCTACGCCATTGCTCGCTTCGTTTCCCGCCCCGTTTTCGCTGCCGTTACCGGTTCCATTACCTGCGCCGTTTTGTACCATACCTCTCTCCTGCAATCTCCCCCACTGCACCCGCTCTCCACAAGTCCAGCCTAGCCTTACATCGGGTTAGATGAAGGCTTAAGTAAAGTTCTATTAAGCCAAATCGCCAGATCCGCAGCTGTTCAATGGATTCCATCAAAATCTGTAATCTAGCTTAAATCATAGGATCAAACGGTTACGCCTCTCTCATCAAAATTGATTGAAACGATAGGAATTTGTGAAGGCTCAGATTAGATTTTCAAAGGCATGTTCAACTAGCGCCAAGTGCTGGATCAACTGCTGGATCAAGTTGGCTCAAGACTGCATGAACTGGTAAAAGTAGTAGGTCGCCATGGGAATCACGGTGGCCAAAACCAGCAGCACTACGACGATGACGGTGGCGCTACGGTCGTCAGTATCTTCGGCTCTGGCAAAGGTGCCTTCGGTCTGGATTGTCTCTTCAACCACCGGCGGCCCCGGATCAGGGTTGCCAGAAACTACCGCCACCAGCCGATCGCTGGCATCCAAAAACGCCTGGTTATATTTGTTGCCATCCCGCAGAGGCATCATCATCGTTTCCTGCACCACGCTCTGGGCAATTTCGTCAGAGAGTCTGTCTTTGAGAGCGCTGCCGGTCTGAATCGCGGTGGTGTTAGTGACATTATCCAGCACGACTAGCACCTGATTGGACTGGGCTGCGTCAGTCGGAAACCAGCGCTTAAACAGCTTTTCGGCAAAGCTCTCGACGGTTTCGCCATAGTCAAGTCGGTGAAAGGTGACAAACCGTACCTCTGCGCCCGTCTGCTCTGCCAGCTGTTCTAGCTCATTGCTCAACTCGCTGCGGGTAATCCGGCTCAGCGCCGTAGCTTGATCAATCACCCAAACGGGCTGATCGGGCTGAAGGCTGGGAATCGTCGAGATGCCCGTAGCCGCAGCTGCCGGGATGCCGAAGAGCCAAAGCTGTAAAATTAGCAGCAGGGCAAAACAGGCTGTCAAAGCGCTGCCGGGAGTAATTCGGTTCCACAGGGGCTTAACCATTTTGAGGAGTCCAGTTGGCGTTCTAATACTTTCCTTCAAAATACTACATAGACTGCCCCTTGCCGAGATGAGTCAGAGGAAGAGGATATCGCCGTACTATTTAGTGACTCAGATCATTACCCAGATCTCGAAACTTGTATTCTGGATAAACGGGTGCAGTCGCTTTTGTCCCAGTTACCGACCAGCGACCAACGAGTTACCAAACCCGTAACGGCTCACCTTGTTTCCGTCTGACCTCCTATTCTGGATTTATGCCTGCCATTGTGAAGTCCTCTACCGATCAATCCCCAGCTTGGGCAGAGTTGGCGCTCACCCGACAGCCTGACTCTCACCAGCTCGACAACATCAAGGCTCAGCTCGATCTAGTGCTGCTGGCGCTAGAAATGCTGACCCAAATTAGCTCAGAGGCGATGTTGCAGGCCGCCACCGAGCTAAACCTGAGCGATCTGCTGGCCGACCGGGTGGCGCTTTGGCGGCTGCGGCAGTCGAGTCCGCTGCGGCGGGGACAGGGGCGCAAGCGGATGGATGTGGAGGAGGCCAGAGCCTTGGTGCTGATTGTGCATCACTTGGCCAAGCAGCATCAGGAGCTGATTCGGCGTGCCGTGGCGCTGCTAGAACAGCTGAGCGAGCAAAACCGCGCCCCGCATGAGGCGGCTCTGCTGGGCGACTATCTCGATGACTTTAGCAATGCCTATGAGGAGCGGATGGAAGCCACCGCCACGCCTGCTCAGCTCAGCCATCTGGCGCTGAAGCTCTTGATCGATCTGCTGTTTTATAGCGCGCCCAGCGGCAGTCGTCGCCTCTGGATGGCCTTACTCGACCGCAGCCTCTAGCGCCATTTCAAGCCGCAATCGCCCTCTCTCCCAGACTTTAACTATGCCTACTGCCGTTCTGCGCCGCTATACTCCTCCCACCTGCACGCTTGAGCTAGCGGCTGCGGGTTCGGCTCTGTCGCGCTGGAGCAACCGCATGGTGCTAAAGAATCTGCGCTTCCAGCTCAGCTTTGACGACCCAAAGCTAATGTCTGATCAGCAGGTGATGGTCAGTGGCGACCAGAGCCAGCTAGAGGCGCTCTACGAAACCGTCACTGACTATGTGCAGCATCTGGTCAGCAGTCCGGTCAATCCGGCTGGCTGGGAGCCGTCACTGCTGGGCAATCCGGCCCAGCTGCTGAATGCTCCAGCTGTTCTAGAACCGCTCCGGAGCGAGTCAGATATGGCGCTGCAAGCCAAAGGGCTGCTGTCGCACGAGCTGCGATTGGGCAGTCTGGCCAATCCTGAATCGGGCGCTACAGTCCGGCTGAGCACGCTCCAGCTGTTTGACTTGGCCAATGCGCTCGAAGCCTATCACGCCGAGATGATTAGCCTGCCGCTGGCCGAAGCCAAAAGCGGTAAGCTGGCCTGGATGCCGCAGCTGTCGGGTCGCTGGTCTACTGCTGCCGCAGCTGTTTTGGCGCTGGGAGCCACCGCTGCCATGAGCAAGTTTGTGCTAGATATCTCGCGGCCTGCCTCCCAAACGGCCTCAGTTTCTGCCGAACGTCAGGTCAACGCCGAGCTAAACCGCGAGCTGTTCCCCAAGCTGGCTCCGCCGCCCGCTTCGCCTTCAGTGACGCTTCAGCCGCTGCCGCTGCCGCCGCCGAATGCCGCTACAGACGCCACAGGACTGCCGCCGATTGGCGTCACAACCGCACCGCCGCCTGCGGCTCCCCAAGCTGGAGCGGTGGGTGAGGCGGCGGCTCCGATAGCCAGTCAATCGGCTGGGCAATCTCAGGTGACGATTCTGCCCAGCCCTAATGATCTGGCCGCCACGCCGCCGCGACTTGCAGCTGCTGAGGCTGACGTAACGGCTGAGAGTCGAGCGGCAGCTCCTGCTGGCAATCCTGCTCCTGCCAGCACCGCCAACAGCACCGCCACCAACAGCACCGCCTTTGACAGCATTCCGCAGGTGGCCGAGGTGCGCGGCTATTTCCAGCAGCGCTGGCAGCCGCCCGATGGCCTCAGCCAAACCCTGGAATATCGCCTATTGCTGAACGCGGACGGCTCGCTACAGCGGATTGTCCCCTTGGGGCAGTTCTCCGAAAACTACCTCGACCGTACAAATATGCCGCTGCTGGGCGAACCGTTTGTCTCGGCTAGCAGCGGCAAAACGCCGCAGATTCGGCTGGTGCTGAAGCCAAATGGCCAGGTGCAGTCGTTCTTGGAATATGCGAATTGAGTCGATCGGTGGAGTCGGCCAAATTCGCTATTCTGGTAGTAGTCTTCCAATCAGGGCAAGCAAATTATGGTGGCACTCAGTGAACCGGGCACAGCTTTACCGGATGCAGCTCTACCGGATGCAGCTCTACCGGATGCAGCTCTACCGGGCGCTACCGCCAACTGGCGCGCTATTGTCCGTGAATTTGAGCGAGTGGTCGGCAAAAAGCAGGTGATCCAGCGGCGCGAAGAATTGCTGGTCTATGAATGCGACGGCCTCACCAGCTACCGCCAGCGTCCGGCTCTGGTGGTGCTGCCCCGCAGCACGGAGCAGGTGGCCGAGCTAGTCAAAATTTGCGATCGGCATCAGGTGCCGTTTTTGGCGCGGGGTGCGGGCACAGGGCTGTCGGGTGGGGCGCTGCCAGTCGAAAACTGTGTGCTGATTGGCATGGCCTTAATGAACCAGATTCTCGAAATTGATCTGGCCAATCAGCGAGTGGTGGTGCAGCCCGGGGTGATTAACAACTGGGTGACGCAGGCAGTGAGCGGAGCCGGGTTTTACTACGCGCCCGATCCTTCTAGCCAAATTATTTGCTCCATTGGCGGCAACGTTGCCGAAAACTCTGGCGGGGTTCATTGCCTGAAGTACGGCGTGACCACTAATCACGTCTTGGGGCTAAAAATTGTCACACCCGATGGCTCGGTGGTGGATGTAGGCGGCAAAATTGCTGAGATGCCAGGA
>CASBQH010000507.1 GCA_949127695.1 Synechococcales cyanobacterium PMM_0073 | reverse complement strand
GCTGATGACGCTGCATTCTTCCAAGGGGCTAGAGTTTCCGGTGGTGTTTTTGGTAGGGCTAGAGCAGGGGCTGTTCCCCAACTACCGCTCGCTAGAAGACCCCAAGGCGCTGGAAGAAGAGCGGCGGCTCTGCTATGTCGGCATTACCCGCGCCAAAGAGCGGCTGTTTATTAGCTATGCCCGCGAGCGCCGTCTCTATGGCAGTCGTGAGCCCGCCAGCCCGTCGCTGTTTTTAAGCGAGCTGCCGAGTGATCTACTGCTGGGCAATACGGCCTCTGCAATCCCGAAGCGCCTGACAAAGCCGAAGCGCGAGCTAAAGCATCAGGAGCTGAATGCGCCCAACAGCCATGCCGATGACTGGACGGTCGGCGACCGGGTGCTGCACAAAGCCTTTGGCGATGGCGAGGTGACGCATATTTTTGGGGCAGGCAACAAGATCTGCCTGTCTATCCGGTTCCCCAGCATTGGCCGCAAAATCATCGACCCCAAAGTAACGCCCTTGCAGCGCATGGAGTGATCTCAAGCTCAAAAGCCCCTCCTGACGTTTAGGAAGGGCTTTTGAGGTTTTTTAGATTGCGGCTAGCTTAACCCGCAATTTTGCCGCGCCGCCGCAGCTTCAGCAGGCTCACTGCACCCAGACCAATCAGCGCCGCCGTGGTGGCAGGCTCAGGCACGCTGGTCAGGCTCTTGACGTTGGCTTCGCCGATATCTACCATAAACACCACATCGTTGAAGTCGCGGTCAGAGTTTTCGTTCCAGCTTCCGGTCGCACCATCTTGACCGGAAGCCCAGAGGTCGCCATAGAGGTCTTCAAAGCCAATCATCAGGTATTTGTCAAAGGCATAGGCCACCGCATGTTGCAGTTTATCCGCATTAAAGGCGGTTTGCGTGCCAAAGATATTGGCTCCATTGCCGCGATTCAGGCCATCTGCCCGCAGCCAGAAGTCGAGCTGCGTGCCGCCTGCAAAGCTGCCCAGCTTGACGCCATCGCCTAGTTTCAGCGTGTCGCCGCCCCAGTTGCCAATCGACTCATTGGAGGACACATCGTTAAAAATCAGCCCCGATCTTTGGGTTGTGCCCGTTGCTTCATAGGCCAACTGGTTGCGATAGCCTG
This sequence comes from Synechococcales cyanobacterium PMM_0073, assembly GCA_949127695.1. Taxonomy (GTDB): domain Bacteria; phylum Cyanobacteriota; class Cyanobacteriia; order Elainellales; family Elainellaceae; genus Elainella. The sequence goes on along the minus strand of CASBQH010000507.1, from coordinate 9,582 downwards.
CACCTTCGTTAATAAAGAAAGCCGAAACATCATGAGCATATTTTAGCTTCAGCTTGCTGGGATCAAGTTGAAATAGACCGCTGTTGGGCAGCGCTAGCCGTTCAGCCTGAACATATTGCTGGTAGGGCGCATCGTTAAAGCTAGTTTCAGACTTGCTGTAAATTTTGGACTGAGTCCAGCTGCTGTTCCAGGAGAATGCCGCAGCAGGCAGCGCTTGCGCCACAATGCCAGCCACAGTCATGGTGGCCGCAAACAGGCTCGTTAGGAGAGTCTTTTTCATGGTTTAGGTACAGGCGATAGGTTCAAGATCATAGGTTCACGACGTACTAAATCAAGATTGCGTTATCTTTCATACGTCTACTCCATCATGCCCATTGGGTTCCATGCTGCAAAGAGCTGAAGTCAATGCTTTACAAACCCGACAATAACGCCGTTTTGTACGGATTCAACCCTCCGTATTGTGATCTAAAAATTTCAGTGCTTTACAGATTTACAGAGTCTGTTTTGCTACTATTCATTAATATAGTCCGTAATTTCTCTAGGTTTTTACTATCGCTGCGCCAAACTCTTCTGCCAAAACGCCGCAAATCGTAATAGGATCGCGGAGGGCTGAGCATTTTGAGATTTTAATCCAGGCACTATGACGGCATTAGAAAACCAGGCTGACCACAAAACTGACGATAAGACAGTCGTGCGCGAATATTTCAACGCGACTGGGTTTGACCGCTGGCGGCGGATCTATGGCGATGGAGAAGTTAATAAAGTCCAGCTGGACATTCGGGTGGGGCATCAGCAAACCGTCGATACAGTGCTGGGCTGGCTGAAGGCAGATGATAATCTGGCCGGGTTGAGCTTCTGCGATGCCGGCTGCGGGGTCGGCAGCCTCAGCATTTCGCTAGCGGCGATGGGGGCAACCGTCTCTGCCAGCGACATCTCCGAAAAAATGGTCGGCGAAGCCCAAGTGCGCGCAGAGGCTGAACTGGGGCAGAGCGATAATCCGCGCTTTGCGGTGCAGGACTTAGAGGCGCTCAGCGGCAGCTACCACACGGTGGTCTGTCTAGATGTGATGATCCACTATCCGCAGGCCAAGGCGATGGAGATGATTACGCATTTGAGCAGTCTGGCTGAGTCGCGGCTAATTCTCAGCTTTGCACCCAAAACCTTGGCCTACAGCCTGCTGAAGAAAATCGGCGACTTTTTCCCAGGGCCAAGCAAAGCCACCCGCGCTTACCTGCACCGCGAAAGCGAGATCGTTAAAGCGCTGGAGGCCAACGGCTGGCAGGTGCAGCGCAACGCCATGACCAAGACGCGGTTTTATTTTTCGCGACTGCTGGAAGCTACGCGAGAATCTCGCTAAAATAACCGACAATGTTTCGGTCGCCAAGCACCATGAAATTAGTCGGCAGAAAGGCAGATCTGCGGAATGCGGCAATTTTGCTGCTGGGCTTGCTAATTAGCCTGGTCGCGCTCAACAAATTGCAGCATCCGGCCACGCCTGCTCAGGATCGAGAGGAGCTGAAAGCCTCGCTGGTGTTTGTGGGGTTGCCGCTGGTGGGGCTGGGCGGCTGGCTGATTCAGGCTGAGCGACGGCAGGCTCGGCAGCAGCAGCAGATGTCGCTCCAGGATAGCTTCTTTCAGATCCTGAAGAAAAATTGCGGATATATTAATGTGATTCAGTTTTCACTGGCGAGCGGGCTAGACGGTAAATTAGCTAAAGCTTATCTAGATAAACGAGCCTTAGAATTTAACGCAGACTATGACGTGAGCGAAGCTGGCAATATTACCTACTACTTTGAGCTAGAAACTGCCGACGCCACACTGCTGGGGAATGCCGAATCATGATCCGGTTTTTTATGCTGATGGCAGCCTTACTGGGCGGGCTAGCAGTGGCGGCAGGCGCGTTTGCTACCCACGCGCTGAAAGAACATCTGTCTGAACGCTCGCTAGAGATCTTTGAGACAGCGGCTCGCTATCAGATGTATCACGCGCTGGCGCTATTAGCGGTGACGCTGCTGCTCAGCCGAGCTGAGGCGGCTCAGTTCTGGCTGAATGCCGCCGGGATTGGCTTTATTGCAGGCGTGCTGATTTTTTCGGGTAGCCTCTATGCTCTGAGTTTTTCAGGCGTGAAATGGCTGGGCGCAGTTGCGCCATTGGGCGGCGCGGCTTTTTTGCTGGGCTGGGGCTGTTTGGCGATCGCGGCGCTCAGCTACAAATAGCAGAAAGCAGTAGAAAACAGAGGCTCACAATTGCGAACCTCTGTAGCTGAACTTAGGAGCGTGATCAATGAGGCTAGAAGAGCGACGGAACTGGGGAGACGGCAACTGCAAAGTCACCTGCGCCCAAAGTCGGTTTGTTGTCGAAGACCGCGATTTGCACTTGAGCTACTCCTTTTTTGCCGTCCGCATCGTAAAACAGTGCGCCAGTCTTTTTGTTGTAGATCAGCCGATCATCAGCATCTTTTGCCTTCTTGCCCAACACAAACTGACTGCGTTTGACCGCACCAACCTGTAACCCCTTGAAGCCATCGGCAACCAGAACGACTTTATCGCCTTCGGGCCTAGAGAAATCCAAGATTCGATCCACCCGATCATTGATGCTAGTGAAGATAAACTGATCGGCTTCGGTTCCGCCTTTCAATCTATCTTGACCGCCGCCGCCGATTAAGCTGTCTTTCCCAGCTCCGCCATCTAAGCTATTAACACCTGCATTCCCCAACAGCACGTTATCGAGCGCGTTGCCGGTGGCATTCAGATTGGCAGTTCCGGTCAGACCCAGATGCTCAACGTTGTCTGATAGCGTATAGCTGACCGACGCGGCAATTACGTCTACACCCTCATTGGCATTTTCAACCACTTGGTCGCCCGCGTCATTGACGATGTAGATATCATTGCCGAGTCCGCCTATCAGCGTATCGTTGCCTTCTTTGCCATTGAGAATGTTGTTGCCAGCGTTGCCTTTGAGCGTATTATTGAGTAAGTTGCCGATCGCGCTGAGGTTGCCTGTGCCGGTTAAGATCAGGTTTTCTAGATTGTCGCCTAGCGTATAGCTGATAGAGGCGTTGACCGTATCAGTTCCGCCATTAACAGCTTCTACGATTGTGTCACTGGCGTCGCCAATCATATAGGTATCATCACCCAAACCGCCGACTAGCTGGTCGTTTCCAGCTTTGCCATCTAAGATGTTGTTGCCTGAGTTGCCAGTCAGAACGTTGTTTAGTTCATTGCCTGTACCGTCGATGTTGGCTGTGCCCGTAAGAGTTAAGTTTTCTAGCTTCTCGCCCAGCGTGTAGCTGATAGAGGCAATGACCGTGTCATTTCCCACATCGTCATATTCACCAATTTTGTCGCCAACCTCGTCAACTACATAGGTGTCATCGCCCAAGTTGCCAAACATCTGGTCACTTCCAGCTTTGCCATCCAGGATGTTGTTGCCTGAGTTGCCAATTAGACCGTTGTTTAGCTCGTTTCCGGTTGCATTGATATTGGCGGCACCCTCTAAATATATATCTTCCAGATTGCTGCCAAGCGTATAGCTAACAGTCGTATAAACACCGTCAGTTCCGTTATTAGCAGACTCCTCGATTTGGTCGCCGATGCTATCCACAAAGTAGCGATCATCGCCACTACTACCACTCATTCGATCGACGCCAACACCGCCATCAATGATGTCGTTCCCCGCACCACCTTCAAGAGTGTCGCTGCCGCCGAAGCCATATAGGCTATCGTTACCGTCATTGCCAGCAAGGCCATTATCTAGATCGTTTCCCTTCATGACGTTATCCAGGTCGTTGCCGCCACTGCCAAGAACGGTTCCAGCTAGCGTCAGGTTCTCAATATGACGATTACGAGCATCAAATAGCGAGAAGTTAACGGTTGTGACGATTGTGTCAATGCCCCCATTCGGCCCCTCAAACGCTCTATCATAAATGTTATCTACAAAGTAAGTATCATCACCAAAGCCGCCAAGCATCATATCCTCACCTGCGCCGCCATTAATCAGATCATTTCCGGCCTCACCAAAGATCACATCATTGCCGCCATTGCCATTGATGATATCATCTGTCTCAGTACCCAGCAGATCGTTGGGAAGATTGTCGCCGTTGATTGTAGCCATTGTGAATCTCCTTTTTGTACTTCAGGTAAAGAATTTTACGATTACAAGAGAGTTCAATATTTGTTGAGGACTAACTTTGAGCGTTCCTCTCGTTTGTCTTCTCTTGACTCTTTCAATGTATTCCGCTATTTTAATTAGCGCGATAACTATAAGTTATGGAAAGTTATGGAGGTTGTTAATTGCTGTGCGAGCCTGTGTCAATGCTGGGAACGCTAGACGCCAAAAAAGCCGCTCCTGAGCTTGCCCTAATGAACTACCCCGCTGCAAGCAACGGGGTATCGAACTTCTAGCTTTCTTTGATCTAATTTTTCTGGGTCACATACCCCGCAGCTTGCTGCGATTTGGAAGTTTATTTTCCCTCCATAGAACAAGATTACTACTCTTAACCTCTTGTCCGATTTTTGGGAGTCATTACAATATCGTATCGCCCCACTCAAGCGCTCAGGAGTCTCTTGCCAACAGTAGAACAATTAGAGATGGAATTGGACGCAGCTGCCGCTGAACTCGAAGCGCAAAACATGCTGCCTGCCACTGATAGTAGTATTTAAAGCAGAAATTCTTGGCTGAAAAAGGGTGGACTGATCTTCAGTGCTTGACCATGCCCAGCGCCTTCAGCCCCTGTTTTTGCGCCTCTGTGATGCCGAGTACATCCGCGATGTTGCTGTCTTGGTAAGGGCGACGCGGGGTGAGTCGAGTCACCGGCTGCCCGGTCGCGGTATCCCAAAGCAAAATGTCGCTGTGGCTGCCGGTAGCCAGCAAACTGGAGACTGGATCGAAGGCCAGCGAGGAGCGAACAGACTGATTTGGAACGGGCAATATCCGCAGACAGTCACCCGCTAAATTCCACAGCCTGACGGTTTGGTCGAGGCTACTGCTGGCGAGCAGATTGGCATCAGGGCTGAACGCTACCGCCCAAACGTTGTTGGTATGTCCCTGCAATAGTTGTAGACAGTTACCGGAATCTGCATCCCAGAGCCGCAGCGTCTGGTCACTGCTACCGCTGGCTAAATACTGGCCGTCTGGACTGAAGGCAATCGACTGAACGCGGTTGGTATGGCCGCTCAAGACGCGCAGGCATTCGCCTTCAGTTGACCAGAGCCGAATGGTTTGGTCGTCGCTGCTGCTGGCAATGAGCTGGCCATTTGGACTGAAGGCGACCGACCAGATCCAGCCCGCATGGCCTGTGAGCACCTGCAAGCATTGCCCAGTTTGCAGATCCCAGATCCGAATGGTTTGGTCATCGCCGCCGCTGGCTAGCAGATGGCGGCTCAGGGCGACAGATTGTACCCAGTGGGTATGTCCTTCCAAAACGCGCAGGCAGGTTTGCATTTTCACATCCCAGAGCCGAATGGTTTGGTCGGCGCTAGCGCTGGCTAGAAATTGGCCTGCTGGATCAAATGCTACCGCTGTCACCCAGCCTTGATGCCCTTGAAGCACCGAATGCTGCCCGTCTTGCCAAAAGCGAATGTTCTGGTCGGTGCTGCCGCTGGCGAGCTGCCAAGTTGCGCCCTCCGGCTGCGGAGAGAAGGCCACCGAAAACACCGAGTTGCTGTAGCCCTGCATCACCTTGAGGCAGCTGCCAGTTTGGGCATCCCAGATTCGCACGGTTTGATCGGCGCTGCCACTGGCAAAGCTCTGGCCATCGGCAGCATAGGCGAGGGCGAAAATGCTGTTGCTGTGACCGCGCATGATTCGCTGGCAAAGCCCTGTCTGTACCTGCCACTGCCGCAGAGTTTGGTCATCGCTGCTGCTGACGAGCTGCTGGTCGTCGGGGCTGAAGCGCACGGCGCGGACTCGGTCGCGGTGGTCGGTGATCTGGTGCAGACAGGTGAGGCTGGCCAGATCCCAGAGGCAAATGCTGCCGTCGGCGCTGCCGCTGGCGAGTAATACGCCGCTGTGACTAAACACCACCGACCAGACGCGGCCCGTATGCTGGGTGAGTTGGCGGCTGGAGGTAGTTTGGAGATCCCAGAGGTAAATGCTGCCGTTGGCGCTGCCGCTGGCTAAGGTTTGGCCATGAAAAGCTAGAGACAGGATGGCTCCCGGTTGTCCGGTTAGGCTGAGACAACTGCCCGTTTGCAAGTCCCAGAGTTTGATGGCTGACTCATCGCTGCCGCTGGCGAGCAGCTTGCCATCAGGACTAAAAGCAACTGCCCAGACTGAGCCGCTTTGTCCATCTAAAACCTGCTGGCAGCGGCCAGTTTGGATGTCCCAGATCCGGATTGTTTTGTCGCTGCTGCAACTGGCTAGCCTGCCGTCATTGCTAAAGGTGACAGCCCAAACCCAGCCCTGATGACCGCTGAGGTTGCGCCAGAGTTTACCCCCTTGCCAGAGTCGCAGACCGCCTTCAGCATCGCCAGTGGCTAGAATGCCATTAGCACTAAAGGCAACTGTGAATACAATGCCGAACGTATCGGTGAAGCTAGAGTTGCTGAGATCGGAGCCAGATAAATTAACGTTTTGCAGCGTCGCGTTTTGTAGGTTGGCCTGCCAGAGAACTAGATTAGAAAGATCGCAATCTTGTAGCTCTGGCTGAACTTGCAACAAGAGATTGAGCAGATTACCGCCCGCATAGCCAACTTCTGAAGCAGATTTATGTCGTAGCTTAGATAAAACTTGCCAGAGTATTGTAGGGACATCGGGTTGCAGCTGAGCGAGAATGGGCTGGAGAATTAGCTGAGATTGAATTTTACGAATATAGTCTTTGGCGGCAGCTCTCAGCAGAGCATGGCATTTCAGCGTTTCGGGAGTCGCTGCCCGAATCTCCTGACTCACTTGCTCGACCAGCTGATCCGTCACGTATTCCATAATCACAGGCTGAAGCGAGAATAGCGCTCCCTGCCGCTCAATCCAGGACTGATGTTCCAGCGCTTCTAATAGCTCAATCAGCTGAGACGGCGATAGGATTACCTCCGAGCGCAGAGCGGCAAAGCTGACGGGTTCGCGGCTGGTCGCCAGACTGGTCAGCACCGTTTTTTGGGCATCGTTGAGCTGGTTAAACTGCTGCGCGATCAGTTCTCGCACCGAGCCTAGAGCCAGCGTCCCTTGCTGCAAAAACTCGCTAATATTACCGTCAAACAAAGTCTGAATTGTCGTTGAGATCAGCTTCAGCGCCAGCGGATTGCCCGAATAGCCTTGAATTAGCTGCTGCCATTCAGCCTGCGTTCCTACGAACGTTCCCTTAAGCTGAACCAATGTCTGACCCGCAGCGCTCGACAGACCGCTCAAACTCATCGAGCGCACGGGCAGCGTTTCGCCTTCGAGCAGCGCCACCGGATGCGGCTTCTCGCGGCTCGTCAGCAGCAGACAGCTTTGATGCGGCGTTTCGCCTAGCTGCTGCCAGAGCTGGTTATACGCCTGATCAGCTATCACCGTCTCGGCATTATCCAGCACTAGCAGGCATCGCTGTGAGCGTAAATTAGCCAGCAGCAATCGCAGCTTTGCCTCGGTGGTTTCGGGTAGCTCTACACGAGTAATCACCTGCAAACAGTCGGTGAGCCAGTCTGGAAGCGAGAGTGAATTACGCAGCGACCGCCAAATCAGCCGCTCAAACTGGGCTGACTCCATTAAGCGCTGCGCCAGCTTCACCGACAGCGCCGTTTTGCCCATGCCGCCTCTGCCCAAAATGCTGACCAGCCGACAGCGCTCTGTGCCAATCCACTGTTCGAGCTGGGCTAACTCTGCCTCGCGGCCATAGAAATGGCTGACATCGATGGCCTCGCCCCAGTCTTGTGTTAGGGCTGAAAGCTGAACTGCTGGTTCTAAAACCGTGGACGGTGTGGGCGCTGACTCTGCTGCCTGATAGTGCCGCTCAATTGCAGCTCGAAAGCTAGTCTTGGTGACTTTTTCCTGTAAAACTTCGGAGAGCAGCTTCCAGAGTTTGGGGCCAACGTCATGCTTTAAGTAAGTGGCGGAGTAGCCGTAGTGGTCGGCAATTTGGTCGTAGCTTTGACGTTCCCATGACCAAGAAGCCCGCAAAAGCGCCTGCTGCAAGTCGTTGAGATGCTCGCCAGTCTGGGCAAACACGAGTGCGTCGGTAAAAGCAATGGCGGTTTCTAGCTCCATATTTTGATCATAGAGGTGAAGCGGTGCGACTTGATCATAATCTCCACTGCGCTCAAGGAATGCTAATTAGCCCACGCTTCAGGGCAACAATCACCGCCTGAGTCCGATCGCCAACATTCAGCTTACTGAGAATGCTGTTGACGTGGGATTTGACCGTGCCTTCGGTAATTTGCAGCGTTTCGCCAATCTCTGAGTTACTCATGCCTTTGGGCAGCAGTTGCAGCACTTCGCGCTCTCGCTTGCTCAAAACCGGGTTGCCCATCCGCTCGGCCAATCGGATGCCAATGCCAGATGGAATGAATGATCGTCCGGCATGAACGGTCTGGATACAGAGCAATAGCTGCTCACGGGGCATATCTTTGAGCAGATAGGCTTTCGCTCCAGCCTGTAGTCCCCGATAAATATCTTCGTCGCCGTCATAGGTGGTGAGGACAATCAGCCGCGCTGCGGGGAACTGCAAGCGAATCCGCTGGATCGCCTCCACACCGCTCATGTCGGGCATCCGCAAGTCTACCAAACCAATATCCGGCTGAAGTTGGGCGAATAGTCTAACCATCTCGTAGCCATTCTTAGCCTGACCGACGACGCGAAGATTGGCCGCTGGATCAATTTCGAGCATCGCCGCAATGCCAGAGCGAACAACCGGATGGTCATCTGCAATTACGACGCGAATAGGAGATTGTAGGCTATTCATGCATCCTCTGCGACAATGCGATCTCTGACTGCTGAGCAGCAGCTAGTGCTGCTAACGGTACGACTACCAGCACTTCTGTACCCTGTCCCAGCTGGCTAGTGACGCTCAACTGCCCGCCCAGATGCTGAACTCGTTCTCGCATTCCGACTAGACCAAAGCCGAGGCCGTGATCATGGCGATCAAAGCCATCGCCATCGTCTTGTACCCGGAGTCGAATAGCCTCAAAATCAAAGGCCAATTCAACAGAAACTTTGCTGGCATTGGCATGTTTCAGCACGTTGGTTGTTGCTTCTTGGGCAATCCGAAATAGATTGGCTTCAATCTCGCAAGGCAAAGGATAGGGAGGAATTTGGATATTGCACTGTGTTTGTAGAGCCGTACCTGCCATGAGGTTACGGACGAGGCGCTGTAGGCTACGGCTCAGACCTTCTTGCTCTAGTTGAATTGGGCGCAGTGCCCAGACTGAGCGGCGGGCTTCGGCTAAGCCCTCTCGCGCTAAATCGTAGGTTGTGTCGATTAGGGTTCTGGCTCTGGAATCATCTGGCACAACCACTTTTGCGGTTTCCATTTTGATAATTACGCCAGTGAACACTTGAGCGAGCGTATCGTGAATTTCGCGGGCAAAGCGGTTGCGTTCTTCTAAAATTGAGGCGGCTTCGGCGCGTTTACGATCGCTAATATCGGTGATCAGGCCATAGTAGCCTTTCATC
>CASBQH010000506.1 GCA_949127695.1 Synechococcales cyanobacterium PMM_0073 | reverse complement strand
GTCGAAGTCCTAGATTTACGAACGCTGCATCTGCCGTTTTGTGACGGTGGCGATAGCTATCCTGACTATCCGGACGTAGAGCGACTGCGGCAGGCGGTGCTGCAAGCCGACGGCATTATTCTGGCCACGCCTGAATATCATGGCAGCCTCAGCGGCGTGCTCAAAAACGCGCTAGATCTAATGGGGTTTGAGCACTTTACGGGCAAAGTCACGGGCGTCATCAGCGTTTTGGGCGGTCAGCCTAACAGCAATGCCCTCAACGATCTGCGGACAATTCTGCGCTGGATTCACGCCTGGACAATTCCAGAGCAAATTGCCATTGGTCAAGCTTGGAACGCCTTTAAGCCAGACGGCAGCTTGAGTGATCCAAAGCTGGCAGCGCGGTTTGAGGCTTTCGCCCAGAGCCTGGTTGAAAATACGCAAAAGCTGCGGACTCCAGCTCCCTAAGCTATCCGGCCTCTATCCAGCAGGCGCAAGATCCGCTAAGCGCAGTGCCTGCACGGTTTCCAACACCGCCGCTGCCACCTGCTCTAGCTGAGTGGCTGTATTAAATCGGCCTATGCCAAACCGAATCGAAGCATAGGCCAGTTCAGGCGAGCGTCCTAACGCAGTCAGCACATGCGAGGGCTGAGTCTGGGCAGAGCTACAGGCTGAGCCAGAAGAGACGGCCACCACAGGCTGCAACCCCAGCAGCAGCGCCTGACCGCTGACGCCTGCCAAACTGATATTCAGGTTTCCGGGCAGTCGCTGGCTGAGATGACCGTTTAGATGGATTCCTTCTAAAACCTGTAACTGCTGCCAGAGTCCGTCTCGTAGCGCTGCCGTCTGTACGGCCTCGGTTTCTAGTGACGCCAGCGCCAGCTCAACCGCTTTGGCAAAGCCGACGATTTGGGGTGGATAGAGCGTCCCGGCGCGCAGGCTGCGCTCTTGACTGCCGCCATGCAGCTGAGCCGCTAGCTGCACTCTGGGATTGCGCCGCCGTAGGTAAAGCGCGCCAATGCCTTTGGGACCGTAGAGCTTGTGAGCCGTTAGCGACATTAAATCGATCTGCATGGCCTCTACATCCAGCGGGATTTTGCCAATGGCCTGGGCGGCATCTGTATGGAACAAGACGCCTGCGCTGCGGCAGATTTGGCCAATCGCGGCCAGCGGCTGAATCACGCCAATTTCGTTGTTGGCCGCCATCACAGAAACCAATACTGTGTCAGGACGAATGGCCTGAGTCAGCTGGTCAAGATCGATTAGGCCATCGGGCTGGACGGGCAATATCGTGATCTCGAAACCCAGCGATTCTAGATAGCGGCAGGGATCAAGCACTGCGCTATGTTCGGTGGCAACCGTAATTAGGTGGCGACCTTTCGCAAAGTAAGCTTCAGCCACGCCCTTGATTGCCAGATTGTTAGCCTCAGTGGCACCGCTGGTAAATAAAATTTCGTTGGGTTTGGCCTGAATGGCGCTGGCAATTATGCTACGGGCTTGCTGCACGGCGGCTTCAGCTTCCCAGCCATATTGATGCGTGACGCTGGCCGGGTTGCCAAACTGCTCGGTGAAGTAAGGCAGCATGGCGTCCAGCACGCGCGGATCGAGCGGCGTGGTGGCATGACAGTCCAGATAAATCGGGCGATGCGCTGGCATATGGCAATTTAGGTTCCTATCGCGTTGTCTATGATTATTGTAAAAACTGCGTTAACGATTCTTGTCAGTTGCCCGTCTTCGGTATTAAAGTCGCAGTAAACTAAGTGAAGCTACGGATAGCATCGCGCTATTGTAGGGCAGGTGGTCTGTTGAGGGTTTTTGATCAAATTTTGCGCTTAAAATTTTATCCAGCTTTTCTAGCTTGCGCTCAGGGGTTTCAATCCTCACGATATCGAAGCAGCCTGTGGGTTGGCTTGGGCATCGCGTTTAGCCTGATGGTTCACCTCGCGAGCTATTCAGCTCCAGGTGATCTGAGCGTGCGCGTCAACCGCTGGCTGGAGGTGCAGCAGCTCAGCGGCACGGCGACCTATCAACATAGCGCTAACGCTCGCTCAGCCCGAATTGGCGACCGGCTCCAGGCTGTGGGCGATAGCCTTTCAACTGCCGCTGCCTCGACCGCAACGCTGGCGGTTGATACGCAGATTGGCATAATAGAAGTTGCCGAGAATACCCGCGTTGCCATCAAAGCCCTAGAGATTACGCCCAGCGACGGGCGAATTACCCGGCTTCAGGTGGCTCAAGGGCGCGTACAGCTGCGGGTTCGTCCGTTTACCAACTCCGACTCTCGCCTAGAAATTGAAACGCCAGCCGGGGTGAGCGGCGTTCGGGGCACTGAGTTTGGCGTGGTGGTTTCTCCCAGTGGCAAAATGGGCGTAGCTACAGTAGAAGGCTCGGTGGTGACAGAAGGGCAGGGTGCGGAGGTAGAAGTTCCGGCAGGCTTCCAAAACGTGACGCTGCCCGGAGAGCCGCCGACTCAGCCCGTACCTTTCACCAATCAGCCCAACCTAGACTATCAGGTGAAGCGGATTATCCGACGCAGCGTTCGGCGGATCGTCTTTGAAGGGCAGGTCGATCCAACGAGTACAGTAGTGATTAAGGGTGAACCACAGGAGATTGATCGAGAAGGGCGCTTTACTCTACTGCTGCCTGCCCCCTCAAGGCTGCGGCTGATGATTACGGTTACAACCCCTCTAGGCAAAGAGCAGTCCTATGATGTGGAACTTATCTAGCTGGGTCGCTGGCAAAGAATCTGGCAAAGAATTGGTCAAGAATTTAGGCAAGCAACCAGACTGGGTGCTGCGGCTACTGCCAGGAAGTCTGGCGATAGCTGGGGTCTTGCTGCTGCTAAAGCTAGGGGCTTTCACGCCGTTTGAGCAGGTGGGCTATCGGGCGCTGTTTCAGCTGCGCGGCGAGCAAGCCTGGGACGAGCGGCTAGTTTTGATCAAAATTGACGATGCCAGTCTGGCGCAGCTGGGCCGCTTTCCCTGGCCGCGCCAAAACTACGTGAAGCTGCTGAAGGTTCTCTCTGCGGCTCCGGCCAACTCGCCCGCCAATATTGCCGTATTTGACCTGCTGTTTTCTGAACCCAGCCCTGATGATTCACAGTTTGCTCAGGCCATCAGCCAGCATGGGCATGTGGTACTGGCGCAGGCTTGGGATGAGCAAAGACTGCCGCTGGTGCCCGTGACATCGCTACGACAAAATGCCTTGGGCACTGGCCATATTTTGACCCAGCCCGACAGCGATGGGCTGGTGCGCCAGGTCTTGCCGCAAATTGAAGGCGTCCCCATGCTGGGACTGGTGGCACTCCAAGCGCTCAGCTTAATTCAGGAGCAAGTGCCCCTGCCTTCGTCAGATCAACTCAATCTACCGCTGGATGTCAACTGGGTGGGCGGCATGGAGAGCCTGCCGCAATATTCTTTTGTGGATGTGGTGCAGGGGCGGGTTGACCCTCAGCAATTTGCCGGAAAGACTATTTTGGTGGGCGTCACGGCGACCGGTCTAGATCCGCTGATGATGCCGTTTACGGCTCACAAGGGTCATCAGTCTGCTAGCAGCGTGATGCTCCATGCCACGATCATCCAAAATCTGCTGCGCCAGCAGTCTCTGCGACCTATGCCCAGCGTCGGCTGGCTGCTAATCTTTGGCCTGGGGCTACTGCTGAGCTGGGGGCTGAGCGGACGCGGCTGGCTACGGCAAATTCTGATGGTGGCTGGCCTCTGCGCGGGCTGGCTAATCCTGTCGGTCGGCTTGCTGAGGGCGCAAATCCTGCTGCCGCTGACCGCGCCGCTGGCGCTGGTGACGCTGACGGGGACGGCGGTGGGCTTGAGCGATCGGCTGCGTGAGTCGGCTCAGCTCCAGTCTAAAATCACGCATCTTCAGGCAGATGAAGCGCTTAAGACCGAGTTTCTCAGAACGGCTTCGCACGAGCTGCGAGCACCTGTGGCGAATATTCACTGCGCGGTGACGCTGCTAAAGCTGACCGACTCGCCCGCTGACCGCGCCGAATATCTGCAAATTTTGGAAGACGAATGCCAGCAAGAATTGGCAATTATCAACGATCTGCTGGATTTTCAGCGGTTGAGCCACCAAATGCCCGCTCAGCTAGAGACTCAAAATCTGCATGAATGGCTGAAAGAAGTGCTGCTGCCGTTTCAGCATCGCGCCGAGGCCAATCAGCAAACGCTCAGAGCCGAAATTTCCTCAGATTCCCCCAGGCTGGAGCTAGACTGGCTCAGCCTGAGACGTGTTTTAACGGAGCTTTTGAACAACGCCTGCAAATATACGCCCCCAGAACAGAGCATCCGCGTCAAAGTTCAGGTATCCGGGACGCAGATGCAAATGCAGGTGAGCAACTCTGGGATTAGCCTGCCTGAGACTGAGCTGGTCAAGCTGTTTCAGCCGTTTTACCGCAACGTCGAGGTGGATCAGCGGCAGCAGGGCGGCACGGGGCTGGGCTTGGCGATCATTAAACGGCTGGTGGAGCATCTG
>CASBQH010000505.1 GCA_949127695.1 Synechococcales cyanobacterium PMM_0073 | reverse complement strand
CCCTCGGAACCGATAGGTGAGGCATTCAATTAGCGTCGGGCCTTCTCCGGCGCGGGCGCGGGCGACGGCCTCCTGCGCTACTGTTCGCACGGCCAGTACATCCATGCCGTCCACTTCAACTCCCGGCATCCCAAACACGCTGGCTTTTTTAAAGATTTCGGGCTGAGAGGTGGCGCGCTCATGCGACATACCAATCGCCCACTTGTTGTTTTCCACCACAAACAAAATCGGCAGATTCCAGAGCGCCGCCATGTTCAAACATTCAAAAAACTGACCGTTGTTGGTTGTGCCATCGCCAAAAAAAGCAGCCGTCACCTGGTCAGAACTGGCGTCTCCCAAAGCTTCGCGCCGATATTTGCTCTGGAAGGCAGCACCCAGAGCCACCGGAATCCCCTCGCCAATAAAGGCATAGCCGCCCAGCAGATGATGCTCTGCCGAGAACAGGTGCATCGAGCCACCCCGACCTCGACTACAGCCGGTTGCCTTGCCAAACAGCTCGGCCATGACGTTACGAGCCGGTACGCCAGCGCTGAGCGCATGCACATGGTCGCGATAGGTGCTGCACACGTAGTCTTCACCCGGTCGCATTGCCTGAATCACGCCAGTTGAAACGGCTTCCTGGCCATTGTAGAGATGCACAAACCCAAACATTTTGCCGCGATAGTACATCTCGGCGCATTTATCTTCAAAGTAGCGCCCCAGCACCATATCTTCGTAGAGCATCAGCCCCTCTTCGCGGGAGATTGGGGCAATGGCAGGCAGTTTGGGAATGGTACGTTCCTGGGTCATGGATTGGCAATATCCTGGTGAAAAGGCAGAAGTAACTGGCAAGTTTAAAATCTGAAACCGAAGGCGGACAGAAGCTTGCTCCGTTCTAAACTTTATCGCGATCGTTGGCAAAGTGGCTGCAACAAGGTTAACCCTTTGAGGATGAAATTAAGTTTGATAACGGCTCAGGCAGGCTGAGAGCCAGAAGAATCGCTCAGGTGCTCCGCTCTCCCCGACTTTTCCACCTGAATTCTTGCATAATTCATCAAGCTTGGAAGCAGCAAAATTAGCAACAGCCATTTTTTTTGCGGAGAAAAGATTCTATTGTTAGGGGATAGGGGCTACCGAAAGCACTGCTTCAGCAAGGCGCAGAGATTAGCTGGCAGAGATTAGCTGGCAGAGCGAGCCAAATGACTTGGGCTGGAACGAAAGGAGCGAAATAGAAGTTGGCTAGGGCGGCAGGTGAAATTGCCAACCTGTCGATCAGGTCTGTAGGCTCCTGTGGCTTGGTTTAGCTTCTTTGAGGCTCTGTACGTTACTGTTCGGATTGATCAGATTCAGCTAAAATTGACCAGCTTTGTCTGCAACAGCCTCCATCCGAACCATAGCCAACGCATCTGCTGAGGTAGGCTTGGGCGACCAGTGCCTGATTCAGGCAGGTGATACTACTGATTGGGGATAGCCGCTCAAGGGGTTGCGCTTCTGCAAGCTCCGACGTATAAAGCATGGGTAAGTTTGTTTGAATTGCTCGCCTTCAAGCTATAAAGTTCAGAAAAATAAAGTTCAGAAAAATTGAAGGCAGCGATCAGGGTCTGGGGTAAAAGTTTTTAGTGTTAGTTGGTGTCAGTTTTGGTGTCAGTATCGTTTGCAGGGGATGGGGTCGTGCGAATTCCGCTGGATTACTACCGGATTCTGGGGTTGCCCAGTCAGGCTACTGCCGAGCAGCTACAGCAGGCGCATCGGGATCGAACGCAGCAGCTGCCCCGACGCGAATTCTCCGAAGCGGCGATCTCGGCGCGTAAAACGCTGATTGACCAAGCCTATGCCCTGCTGTCCAATCCCACAGAGCGCCAAGACTATGACGATGGCCTCTTGTTAGCTAAGCCCTACGATCTGCCTGATGGCACTGATCTGGAGAGCTTTTCTGGCGATTCAGCTGAGCGCCGCGCCGCATCAGATCCAGCTGAGTTTGGGGCTGATAGTCCCAGCATTGAGCTAGAAGAGTCCGAGTTTGTTGGCGCGCTGCTGATTTTGTTGGAGCTAGGAGAATATGAGCTGGTGCTGCGGCTCGGTCGTCCCTATCTGAGCAACGGCTCGCTCAGCCTCAAGAACGGCCAGTTTGGCGAGCCGGAAATTGTCTCGGCAGATGTGGTGCTGACCGTGGCGCTGGCCTATCTAGAGCTAGGGCGCGAGCAGTGGCAGCAGGGACAATATGAAAATGCGGCGACTTCGCTAGAGAGCGGTCAGGAGCTACTGCTCCGCGAAGGGCTGTTTGTCAATATCCGGGGCGAAATGCAGGCTGATCTGTTTAAGCTGCGCCCCTATCGAATTTTGGAGCTGGTGCTGCTGCCGGATGGCCAAGAAGAGCGGCGACGCCAGGGGATTCTGCTGCTCGAAGATATGCTGCATGACCGGGGTGGAATTGACGGCAGCGGCGACGATCTCTCAGGGCTGAGCGTCGATGACTTTTTGCGCTTCATTCAGCAGCTTCGCAGCTATCTCACCTCAGCCGAGCAGCAGGTGCTGTTTGAATCTGAGGCGCGGCGGCCTTCGGCGGTAGCCACCTATTTGGCGGTCTATGCGCTGCTGG